>DAIERH010000115.1 GCA_027346925.1 Geobacter sp. | reverse complement strand
CCGCTCGGGCACCAAGGCCTTCATGCAGGCGCTCAAGGACAAGGCGGCCACGGATAACCCGGAACTGATCGGCCAGTTCGGGGTCGGTTTCTACGCCTCCTTCATGGTGGCCGACCGTGTTGTTCTGGAGACCCGTAAGGGGGGCTCCCATGAGATCGGCTGTCGCTGGGAGTCCGCCGGCGACGGCAGTTATACCGTGGAGGAGTGCGACCGCGCCCAACGCGGCACCGAGATCACCCTGCACCTGAAGGAGGAGTTCAAGGAATACCTGGACGAGTGGAAGATCCGTTCCATCGTCAAGAAGTACTCTGATTACATCCAATACCCGGTGGTGATGGACATCACCCGCAGCGAAACGCCCAAGGGAGTGGACGGTAAGGAGATCGAGGGGGCCGGCACCATCGAGAAGACCGAGGAGCAGACCCTCAACTCCATGAAGGCCATCTGGGCCCGCCCCAAGAGCGAGGTGACCGAGGAGGAGTACGCCGAGTTCTACAAGCACGTGTCCCACGACTTCGAGCCCCCCTTCCGCACGATCCACTTCGCGGCCGAGGGGACGAGCGAGTTCAAGGCCCTGGTCTACCTGCCGGCCAAGAAGCCGTTCGACCTCTTCATGTCCGACCGCAAGAAGGGGCTGCAGCTCTACGTCAAGCGCGTCTTCATCACCGACAAGTGCGAGGAGCTGATCCCCGACTACCTGCGCTTCGTCAAGGGGGTGGTGGATTCGTCCGACCTGCCGCTCAACGTCTCCCGCGAGATCTTGCAGGAGGACGTGCAGATCAAGCGGATCCAGAAGGGCCTGGTCAGCAAGATCCTCTCGACGCTGGCCGAGATCAAGGAGAAGAACTCCGACGAGTACGTGACGTTCTGGAAGGAGTTCGGCCAGGTCATCAAGGAAGGGGTGCACTTCGACTTCGCCAACAAGGAGAAACTGCAAGAGTTGCTGCTATTCGAAAGCACGGCCTCCGAGAACGGTGCCTATGTGTCGCTCAAGGAGTACGTCGGCCGCATGCCCGAGAGCCAGAAGGAGATCTACTACATCACCGGCACCAGCCGCGAGGCGTTGGAGCAGTCGCCCCACCTGGAGGCATTCCGCGCCAAGGGGTACGAGGTGCTCTTCCTGACCGATCCAGTGGACGAGTGGGTGGTCCAGACCCTGACCGAATACGACGGAAAACCGCTCAAGGCCGCCGACCGCGGCGACATCAGCATCGACAGTGAAGAGGAAAAACAAGAAAAGGAAAAGAAACGGGAAGAGGCCAAAAAAGAGTTTGCGGACCTGATCTCGTTCATCGGCGACCACCTGAAGGACAAGGTCAAGGAGGTACGCTTCTCGAACCGGCTGACCGACAGCGCCTGCTGCCTGGTGGCCGACGACTACGGCATGAACGCCAACATGGAACGGATCATGAAAGCCCTCAACCAGGCGGTTCCCGAATCCAAGCGCATCCTTGAGCTGAACCCGGGGCATGCCATCCTCAAGACCATGTCGGCCATCTACGCCG
Source organism: Geobacter sp. (assembly GCA_027346925.1). GTDB lineage: Bacteria > Desulfobacterota > Desulfuromonadia > Geobacterales > Pseudopelobacteraceae > JACPFJ01. The sequence continues at coordinate 5,632 of DAIERH010000115.1, read as the reverse complement.
AGAACAAGGACACCCCGGCCCTGGCTGATTATGCCGACCTGCTCTATGACCAGGCCCTGTTGACCGAGGGGTCGCCCATCAAGGACCCGCTCCGTTTCACCCGCCTGGTGAGCGAACTGATGGTGAAGGCGGCCACAAAATAGGCTATCGTGAGACGGTAACGCAAAAGGCCCGTGGGATCGCAACCCACGGGCCTTTTGCGTTCTGTCGTTCTTCGCTCATAGCGACCGGATCATCTCCTCATCGAGGAACACCGCCGCCGGGATGATGGTATCAAGTTCGCTGATCGCCTTACCCAGCAGTCTGCGGGTCAACTCCCGGAACAGGAGCAACTCCTGTGCAAACAAGTCGTTGAAGGGATGACGCAGTTCCTCAAGCAGACGTGGGTCACAATCGGTAAAATTCATGGTGCACCAGTCGTCGAACAACTCCTCGCCGCTGGTGTCGATGAGCGGGATGCCGTTCAGGCGGCAGGTCATGGGTCGGTGGTCGTAAACCAGGCAGGTGCCCTGTTTCGACAGCAGCACGCACGGGGTTTCGTCCTCATCGGGCATCATGGCGTCCCACTCTGCCTCGGGGATCGGGTTGAGCAACCAGGGGCTTGTGAAGGCGGGCCATTGGACGGTGATCCCGTCGAGCCGGGCGCCGGCCTTCAGGCGCACACCCTGCCGAACATCCTCCGGCAGTCGGTCGAAGCCGCTGCGCAGGAACAGGGCGTCCAGCAGGGTGATGTCGAACAGGCCGCGGCAGCAGGCGGAGCAGCCCCGGCCGCAGGCGATCCGGTCCGGATGACGTTGCAGGCAGGCGCCAAACCATCGGTCCACCTCAGCCAGCAGGACGGCGTATCGCTCAAGGATCTCTTGCAACCTACATGTAGACCATGACCTTCAGGGAGACGCTGCCGTCAGCGGTGGTGAAGGGGATGGTCACCCCCTTGCATTGGACGTTGATGCTGGCCCCCTCGTCCGGGTCGGGCGGCTCGGAGATGGTGCGCAGTTGGCCGGAGATGACCAAGGGCAGTCCGAGGGCCACGTTGCCGTATTGCTCATGGTACTTGGTCTTGAAGGCGCCGGCCACGTTGTTGGCAAGTTCCCCAACAGCGTCCCGGATACACTCGTCGTCGGCCTCGTCCACCATCAATAGTTCCTTGGCCACGCACTGGGCGCTCTTCTTGTCGGTGGCGATGATGATGTATCCCACCCGGTCACCGGCTATGCCGACTATGCCGGTGACGTCCGAATCGACCGGATCGACCCGTTTCTCGACCTTACCCGCCAGAAGGTCGATATTCATGTAACTCTTGAAGGTGTCCTGGGTGGCGGACATGATGGTGAATATGATTTCTTCAAACGAAATGCCTGACAATGTTGTTACCTCCCGGAAAAATATGATCCGACGTACTGGGGCTTAAAGGGCCTTGCCGCTGACCTTGAAGACGAAATCGTAATTGAGGATATCCTCCCATTGAAACCCCTTGGCGGTCGAACGGGTATCGTCGCTGTTGCTGTAGGGTTTGCCGGGGATATAGAACCAGTTCATGATCGCCTCGCCGGAATAGCGGAAGACGATCCAATATTTTCCCGGCTTGAGCCGGCTTTGGGCATCATGGTGAAAACCGAAATCCACCCAGTAGTATCCCGGCTTGCGGGCGATATGTTCCAGGGATACCAGGTTGGAACGAATCCCATCCAGGATGTTGGGTTTGCCGTCCTCATCCCGGACCAGATCCACGTACGCCGAGCCGTCGCCCCCGAACTTGCGCATGGCCAGCGATACCTTATCCAGGGAGATGGCATCCCTGACGTAGAAGGCTTGGGCATAGATGTACCGGGAGGTGACGTACTCGGAGGTCTCCTTGTCCAGTATCCGGGTGCCGATGTTCCCGTGGACGCTGTAGGCGTTGACCAGATTGGGGAATTCCGTGTTGCCGAACACCAGCGTCGTGCCACTGACAGGTTTTATATGTTTCGACGGAGGATGCGTACCACCTCCGCCCACGTCTGCACTCGGTTTTACCGGCTTTCCCGGTGGTTTTACATCCGGTTTGACCTTTGTCTTGCCCATGGGCCGGGGCGTCTGTTCCGGCTTCGGCATGGCAGGAGAAACGACCTCCTCCGACGCTGCCGCCATCAGGTTGCTGATGATGTAGGGCCGGGGGTCCCTGACGGAGCTTTTGACCTTCAGCTTGATATCATCCGAGGTAAAGGAACCTTCGATCAACTCGGAATAGCGGGGCAGATAGGGGGCGCCGCGCCAGGTGTCGTTGATGTCGCGTGAATCCAGGCCGTGGGTCTGTTTGATGTGGCGCGACGAGGTGAACTGGCGCGACTGCTGGGGGTCATAGGGGAGCCAGCCCAGGTCGGGGAAGTAGACCTCCATCCAGGCGTGCCCCCCCTGCCCCATGCTCTGGACAATGGAATTTTTGGCGTCTATCGGCACCTTCCAGGCGTCCTTGAGGGTAATGCCCCCCACGATGCGGGCCGGAATCCCCACACTGCGCAGGAGCGCGATGCTCAGATGAGCGAAGTTCTGACAGTTGCCGCTCCTGGTCTCCAGGGTATAGAGGGCATCGTATTTTGGCGGATTGTATGTGTATTTGATGGCATCCGCCACGTAATTGGTGATGGCGGTAACCGCCTCGTACTCGTTTTTCGCGTCCGCGGTCAGGCGCCGGGCCAATCCGGTAATCTCGGGGGCGCCAGATTGCACCATTTCGGTGGCATTGAGGTAGAGCGCATCTCCCCCCGAAATCCGGCCGACGGGAAACGGCGTGCGGCTCTCCATGGCGGATAGCTGGGATTTTATGTTGGCGATGTAGGTAAGGTTAACGCGGATATCCTTGCCGACATCGTTCCAGACTACCTTTTGAAAGCGGTTGCCGAACCGGTCCAGTTCCACGCTGCTGCTTGAGGGTTCAGGGTCAAAACGGGCGGTCAGGGAATCGACGGACTGGCTGACGCTCCTGCCCTGGAAATCGGCAGGCAGGGCGAACTTGAAGATGAAGGTCTGGACTTGGCCCTGGTCAACGCTGAACTCCATCTGCTGGCGCATGGCGATGGAACTGTTCAGCCTGCCCTCCAGCATGAGGGTCTTGGCAAAGGCGGTCCCGGTGACGAACATTGCAGCAACGACAGATGCAACGATGAATCGTTTCATGGGCGTCCTTTCCGTTCTTTCAGAAACGTGAAGTTTTCGCTCTGGGCAGGAAATCTAGGAATTGCGCGGAGGCATACTGGAGGTATGCCGCACAAGCAAGGCCGACGATTGACGAACGCAGGGCGGAAAATCCGCGTTTCTCTACTCCCATTCGATGGTTGCGGGCGGCTTGCTGGATATATCGTACACCACCCGGTTGACCCCCTTGACTTCGTTGATGATCCGGCTGCTGATGCGCGCCATGTCCTCGAACGGCAGCGGGTACCAGCCGGCGGTCATGAAGTCCCTGGTCTCCACCGCCCGCAGGGCAACCACGTACTCATACGTGCGGCCGTCACCCATGACGCCGACGCTCTTGACCGGCAGGAACACGGCAAAGGCCTGGCTGATCCGGTCGTAATGGCCGGCAGCATACAGTTCCTCAATGTAGATGGCGTCGGCCCGGCGCAGGATATCGGCGTATTCCTTTTTCACCTCGCCCAGGATGCGCACCCCCAGGCCGGGACCGGGAAACGGATGGCGCCAGACCATCTGGCGCGGCAGGCCGAGTTCCTCGCCGATGGCCCTCACCTCATCCTTGAACAACTCCCTGAGCGGTTCCAGCAGCTTGAGCTTCATGTAATCCGGCAGACCGCCCACGTTATGATGACTCTTGATGTTGTGGGCCTTACCGGTCTTGGCCCCGGCCGACTCGATCACATCGGGATAGATGGTCCCCTGGGCCAGCCAGCGGGCATCCTCTATGCGGTTGGATTCCTCCTCGAAGATATCAACGAAGAGACCGCCGATGATCTTGCGTTTCTTTTCCGGATCACTCTCCCCGGCCAATGCCGACAGGAAGCGCTGCTCAGCGTCAATCCGGATCACCTTTACCCCCAGATTTTCGGCAAAGGTGGCCATCACCTGATCCCCTTCCCCCAGACGCAGCAAGCCGTTGTCCACGAAGACACAGGTCAGCTGATCGCCGATGGCGCGATGGATCAGGGCCGCTGCCACCGAGGAGTCCACCCCGCCGGAAAGCCCCAGGATGACCCTGTCACCACCCACTTGGCAGCGGATACGCGCCACGGCGTCCTCAATGATATGGCCGGGGGTCCATTGACCGCTGCAACCGCAGATGGCGCGCACAAATGTGTCGATCAACTGTTCGCCGCGCGGGGTGTGGTTGACCTCGGGATGAAACTGCACCCCGTAGAGACGGCGGCCCACATCCTGAATGGCGCAGACCGGCGCGTTGGCCGTCTGTGCCACCACCTCGAAGCCGTCCGGCACCCGGGCCACGTGATCGCCGTGGCTCATCCAGACGGGACTTTTTCCCTCCACGAAGAACCCGTCAAACAACGTCCCCGGCCGGCCGCAGGACAAGAGGTCGGCATGGCCGAACTCGCGCTTGCCGGCAGGCACCACCTCGCCGCCGAAGTGGCGGCTCATCAGCTGCATGCCGTAGCAGATCCCCAGGACCGGCACTCCCAGTTCAAACAGTTCCTCGGCCACCGCAGGCGCCCCGGGCTCGTAGACCGACTTGGGGCCGCCCGAGAGGATGATGCCGGTGGGATTGAAGGCGCGGATCGCCGACAGATCCATGTCAAATGGGTGCAGTTCGCAGTAGACATGGGCCTCGCGTACCCGGCGCGCAATCAACTGGGTGTACTGGGAACCGAAATCGAGGATCAGGATCTTTTGGCTGTGGATGTCGGTGGCCATTAATTTCCCACCCGGTAGTTCGGCGCTTCCTTGGTGATCGTCACGTCATGGACGTGCGACTCCTTGAGCCCGGCGCCGGTGATGCGGATGAAACGTCCCTTTTCCTGCAATTCCGGGATGCTGGCGCAGCCGCTGTAGCCCATGCCGGAACGCAATCCGCCCAGCAGTTGGTGGATATTGGCCGAGAGCGGCCCGCGCAGCGGCACCATCCCCTCGATCCCCTCGGGCACCAGCTTCACGTCTTCCCCCACGTCCGACTGGAAGTAGCGGTCCTTGCTCCCCTCCTTCATGGCTCCGATGGAGCCCATGCCGCGGTAGCTCTTGTAGGTCCTGCCCTGGTAGAGGATCGTGTCGCCCGGCGATTCCTCGGTGCCTGCGAACAGGGAACCGATCATGATGCTGTCCGCGCCGGCGGTGACCGCCTTGGGCAGGTCGCCGGAGTACTTGACCCCGCCGTCGGCAATGACCGGCACACCATGTTTGTGGGCCACACGGGCACACTCGTGGATGGCGGTGATCTGCGGCACCCCTACCCCGGCCACCACACGGGTGGTGCAGATGGAGCCCGGCCCGATACCGACCTTGATACCGTCCGCACCGGCCTTGATCAGTGACTCGGCCGCTTCGGCGGTGGCAATGTTGCCGGCGATGATCTCACAACCGGAGAAGGTGGACTTGGCCCGTATCACGGCGTCAATTACCGCCTGGGAGTGCCCGTGGGCCGTATCGATCACGATCACGTCGGCGCCGGCCTTGAGGAGCGCCTCCATGC
>DAIERH010000114.1 GCA_027346925.1 Geobacter sp. | reverse complement strand
TTGGGTTCGGTAATGTCGGAATGAACGAGTAGGAGGAAAAAATGATTCGGTGTTCGATGTCGTATCCAAGAACAGCAGGGAAGAAATTCGATCTTGAGTATTACAAGAACCACCATATGCCGCTAGTCAAGAATCTGTTACCTCCGGTCAAGGTGGAAATTGACGCAGGGATTCCAAATTATCAAGGCGAGCCTTCGCCGTATTTTGCAATCGGGCACATGATATTTGAATCAATGGAGCAACTTGTTGCAAATTACGGTGCAGCTACTCAGGAGCTACATGCTGATATACCGAATTACACTGATATAGAGCCTGTTATCCAGATAAGTGAGATTATTGAAATATGAACCTCGAATCTGAAAACTTGAACGATTACCTCGTCTCCGACGCCATCATCGACTGGCAGACGCCGGCCGTCCGGCAGAAGGCGCTCGAACTGACGCAATCTTTCTCCGATGAGATTGAGAAGGCCCGCAGCCTGTACGAGTGGGTGCGGGACGCCATCCCTCACACGAACGACGCCGGCCTCGACGTGGTGACCTGCGCGGCGAGCGAGGTGTTGCGATACGGCACCGGTACCTGCTTCTCGAAGAGCCACCTCCTGGCGGCGCTCCTGCGGGCCGTCAACATCCCGGCCGGCTTCTGCTACCAGGTGCTGCGGCTCGACCCGCCGGCCGACAACACGCTGGTGCTGCACGGCCTGAACGGCATCTACCTTGCCACCCTCGGCAGATGGATACGGGTGGATGCGCGGGGGAACACGGGAGGTATCGACGCCCAGTTCAGCCTCGATAGGGAGCAGCTCGCCTTTGCCATGGAGGCCGCGGCGGGCGAGTTCCTCTACGACACGATCCACACCGCGCCGGTAAGCAACGTGGTCAAGGGGCTAAAGAAGTACGCCAGCAGGCGGGATCTCTGGTTGGATCTGCCGAAGGCCTTTGAGAACGAAACGAACATCCTATGCGCGTAGAACAGGCAGGGCAAAAGGATGCGACCGGCATCATGCAGACCGTCTCGCTTTGCATCCAACATATGCGGTCACAGGGCATCTACCAGTGGGACGAGGTCTATCCCGATCTCCAGGGCGTACAGGAGGATGCCCGCTCGGGTTCCCTGTTTGTCATTCGCCGGGACGGCCTCTGCGTGGCTTCCGTCTCTTTGAACGACATCCAGCCTGACGAGTATCGGACGGTAGCGTGGCGGTGCGCGGCTGATCGAGCGCTGGTCGTGCATCGCCTGTGCGTGCACCCGCATTGGCAGGGGCACGGCCTCGGGAAGCGGATGATGGCTTTTGCCGAACGTTTCGCCATCGATCATGGTTTTTCCTGTATCAGGCTCGATGCGTACACCGGCAACCCGCAGGCCCTGGCGTTGTATGAGGGACGGGGCTACCAGCGGGTCGGCCAGGTCTCTTTCCCGAGGCGGGAGTTGCCCTTCGACTGCTTTGAAAAGGTAGCGTCAAGCAGTGGCTAACTTCACATCGAGGCATACACCTTTCGCCCGGAGAGCGCCCTACCTCCCCTGGGGTGGTTGCAGCTCGGACAGGAGGGTCCCGTCGACCGCCATTCGCCTCATTCTCCCTCCCATGCCGAGCCTGTCGAGGCTCCTGGCGAACTCCTCCGGCGTGCCGGAGAGGAACGGGAACGTCCCGTAGTGCATGGGAACGACCATCTTCGGCTCCACGAGCCGAACCGCCTCCGCGGCCCGTTTCGGCCCCATGGTGAAGCGGTCGCCGACGCAGGCGAGCATAAGGTCCCGGCCGCGTTCGCCGTCACATCCTCCACCGTCTTTCCCATCTTTCTCAGGATGGTGAGGACGGTGTGGGCGCCGCAACTGGCCAGGCTGATCATCATCAGCTCCAGGGACATCAGGCCGTCGTCCTCCCCCAGGGGCGGCAGATAGTCGATCCGGACCTCGTGGCCGGTATGCCCCTTTCCCGTCAACCGCATCCTGCCCCGAGGCCTCCCACGGTCACCTTGATCTCGCTTCCCACAATATTCTCCTTTGTTATCGCGAAAACGTCCCCACCCGCCCGCCGGCCACCCTTACGAGGTCGGCGGGCGCCATCTCCAAGGTTCGGTCGGGACGGCCGATACCGCAGTAGACCGTGGGAAGGATCGTCAGCACGTCGTCGTCAATGAGAACGGAGACATTCTCCCTGAGCGGCAGCGGCGAAACGCTCCCCGGCTCGACACCGAGAAGTTCCCGCACCTCCTCCGGCGAAAGCGGGGAAAGGTCGCGGCGGTTCACACCGACGAGGGCCGACAGGCGGGGATAGTCGACCCTCCTCGTCCCCCGCAGCGCCGCGAGGACAAGGCCGCCGCTGCGGGTACGGAAGGCCACGGTCTTCACGATTCGCGCCACATCGAACGTCAGGTTGCACCCCGCCTCCGCCATGGTCCGCGTCGGCGCATGGGCGTGGAGGACGAACGGCACGCCGCTTTGTTCCACCATCCCCACCAGACACCGAAATGCCATCCCTTCCTCACCCATCTACTCCGCCTGCCCTCTTCCCATCACGAACTTGCAGCCGAAGTAGTTCTTCCGCATTGCGCCCGCTTCCTCCCCGATCCAGCGATCAAGCCCGATCTTCCTGATGCGGCAGAGGTTGTAGCACTTGATGTTGTGTACCAATCTATCAGCCATATCAGCCATCGGCGCCAGGTAAGCACAGGGGAATTCGTCGCAGTCGCAGCACAACTCCACGCCTTTTGCCTTGGCGCAATCCAGGGTCGCGCACCCATCCGGCAGATGATAGTGCTTCCCGTCCACCTGGCGGCACCCCTTGCATGCTATCTCCGCCTTCGGTACTCCCCTCTGGGTATGGATCAGCTCGGCAAGCTCGTCCGTCAGATTGCTTTCGTGGATGTCACAATTGAAGCAATCCAGACCGCAGGGCGCCGTCAGAGTCTTCTTGTCTGTCATGGGTTCTCCTTATCGGGTTACATTCAAATATTCATATGTACGCTAGTACTCCGGGCGGGAGGCTGCGTCAACAGTTAATGGCCGCTTCTCCATGAAAACAAGGAAAAGCGACGGGTTCACTCCCTCGGTCCGAAAGCGCCGGTAGCCGAGCCGTTCGGGCGCCCGAATATGCTCATTCAAGGGCATCTTTTGGTTTCAAATATCCATTCGCAGTACTGATCGCCTCGGTGCATCTGCTTTCCGTGTTTCATCGTGACGTTTGGATTAAGGCTTTTCACGAATCCATTCCAGAAAGCGGTATCGCATGCGGACAAAAGATCATGGGATATTCCGAATTCATTCATTCTATTTTTCCATGGGCATTCGGTAATCTTCATGACAGTTCTATTCTCACGTGCTTCAACCTCCTCAATCTTGTATTCCGGCCCCATGGCGCACATACATAGTGTTACGCCGGCTTTGCCGACCAACCTGGCGTTATCCACCTTCATGTCCATCGATTGAACTACGCTCGCGGAACCTTGTCCGAGTTGCGTCCAGATTCGGCGAATTATCTCGACATAGCTCTCTTTCCCGACAGCGTTGTACAATGCATCGAGATGGGCGCTTAATGCGCCCGTCAAGGCCTGCGTTGCCAAGGCCCATTTTGTTTCTAAAGGTATCTGGTTAACTTCGATCATCGTGGTTTCCTCCTTTTTGTTTTTTCTCCAACCACAGGGAAAAGCTATTGACAGGCGGTTGGAATAGAAAGGAGGATACGTAATCAAATATTTTGCGTCAAACGATACATTTTGATAGGATCAATCGAAAATATTGAACGGACAAGGCATAATGGAATTGCGACAACTTAAAACTTTTCAAATGGCAGCTAAACTGATGAGTTTTAAACGGGCTGCTGAAACCCTGAATTATGCTCAATCTACGGTTTCAACTCAGATCAGACTCCTTGAGGAAGAATTCGGTGTGCCGCTTTTTAATCGATTGGGCACACGTATCTGTCTTACCGAAGCGGGGCAGATGCTGATGCGGTATTCTCAGAAAATGCTCGACTTTGAGAAAGAAACACTGGCAAGAGTATCGGGATGGGAAGAACCTCACGGCTCAATATCGATTCGGATACCGCAAAGCATTGGCACGTACGTTTTGCCATCCGTTTTGAGTAAATTCCAATCCAGCTTTCCAAAGATAGGATTTGATATCAGCACCTGCGCCTACGACACGTTAGTATACGAACTGCAAACCGGAATTACAGATGTAGCATTTTTGCTTACAAACTCTATTCCTTATCAAGAGCTGGAAGCGGAAGTATTGAGGATTGAACCCCTTGTCATCATTGCAAGTCAGGATCACCCTTTGGCCAAAAAATCTTCTATGGATTTGCGGGATTTGACCGGCCAGTCAATCCTTCTGCCGAAACACGATTGCATGTATAAAATGGTATTTCAGCATACATTAAATGAGGGAAAGGTTGACCCTGCAGTGTTCCTGGAACTAAATAGCATAGAAGCCATCAAACAGTGCGTTTTAAAAGGAGTCGGCGTGGCAATGATTCCTATGATGGCGATCAAGCAGGAAATAACAGACAAAAAGTTGGCAATTTTACCATGGCCGCAAGAGAAATTGGAAACTGCAATATTGATGATCTGGCACAAGGGTAAGTGGCTTTCTCCGGCTTTGCAATTTTTTATGAATACGGTCAGGGAGGAATTCAAGTCCCCTGATTTTGCTAGCTAGTCGTCCCTGAATACGTCTGAATTTTGATTCAGGCGGGTTGAATTTGCTGCCCCAATAGCCGAGTCGGGGGCATCCAGTTGTTTGTGGGTCCGGCGAGGTCGTGAAGCGCCGGTATCATATAAAGCAAAGGACGCGACAGATCATGAAAACAGCCCTCATTATCATCGACATCCAGAACGACTATTTTCCCGGCGGCAGGATGGAGCTGGTGGGGGCCGAGCAGGCCGCCCTGCGGGCCAAGGAGGCCTTGGCGTACTTCCGCAACCACAACCTCCCGGTGGTTCACATCCAGCACATCACGACCCGTCCCGGCGCCACCTTCTTCATTCCCGATACAGACGGCATACCGATCCACCCCAGCGTGGCGCCGCTGCCGGGGGAGACGGTCTTCGTCAAGCACTTCCCCAACAGCTTCCGCGACACGCCGCTCCTGGAACATCTTCGCGACATGGGGATCAAACGGCTGGCTCTGACCGGGATGATGACCTCCATGTGCGTGGACGCCACGGCCCGGGCCGCCTTTGATCTCGGCTTCCAGAACCTGCTCCTGCACGACGCCATGGCGACCCGCGACCTGGCCTTCAACGGCCAAACCGTCCCGGCAGCCCAGGTGCACGGCGCCTTTCTGGCCGCCCTGGGGAGCGTGTACGGCCGGCCCATCAGCGTGGCGGAGCTTCCGGCGGAGTTTGAGGCGGCAAAATAGCTCAGGCCATCCCCGGATTGCGTTCCCATCCCTTTTTTCCTTGTATTAGGCCATGGTCTGTATTAAAAAAGCGTTATATGTGTTGAGACGTTAACAGATGAGCCTGATATGATATGCTCCCCCTGGGAGAAAGGATGGGTTGATGCCCCCCTTTGATATCGCCATAGCCTCCCTGTTCCTCATGCTCTCCCCGATCATCCTGGCCCCCTGCTGTGCCCGCTCCCGAAGCCTGACCATCCATCTCTCCTTTACCCTGACCGCACTGGCAGCACTGGGGGCGGTTGTCGCCGGTGTGCTGACCGTCCAGCACGAAACCGCTACCTCGGCCATTGTCCTGATGGGCCTGCCCGACCTGCCGTTTCATCTCCGGCTCGACCCGCTGGCCGGGTTCTTCCTCTGCGTGATCGGGCTCCTGGCCTTCTTCGTCTCCATCTACTCCATGGGCTATGTGCAGGGGGTGCCGGCCAATCGGCCGATCCTCAGGTTCATCGTCTTCTATTGCCTCTTCGTGGCCGGCATGTTCATGGTCGTGCTGGCGGACGACGCCTTTTTCTTCCTGGTGGCCTGGGAACTGATGGCCGCCTCGTCCTACTTCCTGGTGCTGTACGAGGACGAAAAGACGGAAAACAAGCGCGCCGCCTATCTCTACCTGGTCATCGCCCATGTGGGGGCCATCGCGATCCTGCTCTCCTTCGGGGTGATGGCGGCCCAGGCCGACGGGTTCGCGACGTTCCAGGGCTATACCTTCGACTCCATGCGCTCCACCCATTACCCGGTGGGATGGGCTACGGCGGCCTTCCTGCTCTCCTTCTTCGGGTTCGCCGCCAAGGCAGGGGTGATCCCGCTGCACGTCTGGCTGCCCGAGGCCCACCCGGTGGCGCCGTCCAATGTCTCGGCCCTGATGAGCGGGGTCATGCTGAAAACCTCCATCTACGGCATCGTGCGCATCACCTTTGATTTTCTCAAGGTATTCCCCTGGTGGTGGGGGGGGATCGTGCTGGTGCTCGGCCTGGTCTCGGCCGTGCTGGGGGTGCTCTACGCCCTGATGCAGCACGACCTGAAGCGGCTATTGGCCTACCACTCCGTGGAGAACATCGGCATCATCCTGATCGGCCTGGGCCTGGCCATGATCTTCACCTCCTTCCATCTGCCGCTTCTGGCCTCCCTGGCACTGATCGCGGGGCTCTACCACACCCTGAATCACGCCATGTTCAAGGGGCTGCTCTTCATGGGGGCCGGGGCCGTGCTCCATGCCACCCACGAGCGCAACATGGAGGAGATGGGGGGGCTCATCCACCGCATGCCCTGGACATCGGCCCTGTTCCTGGTCGGCTGCGCCTCCATCGCGGCACTCCCTCCCTTCAACGGATTTGTCTCGGAATGGCTCACCTTTCAGGCGTTTCTGTTCTCTCCAGCCCTGCACCGCCCGGTACTTAGCCTGCTGATACCCCTGGGAGCGGCCTTGCTGGCCCTGACCGGGGCCCTGGCCGCTGCCTGTTTCGTCAAGGCCTTCGGGGTGACCTTCCTGGGGCATTGGCGCGGCCATCACCCGGCGCAGCGGGTGCACGAAGTGGATTGGCCCATGCGCATCGGCATGGTGCTGGCCGCCCTGACCTGCTTTCTGCTGGGCATCTTCCCCACCTTGGTGATTGACTGGATGGACATCCTCTCCCAGCAGATGGTGGGTGGCAAGATCTCCACCTCGGCCGGTGCCTTTGGCTGGATGTGGCTCACCCCCTATTCGCACGAGCGGGCCTCCTACTCGGGGTTCAACGTCTTCATCGGCATCCTGGCC
>DAIERH010000113.1 GCA_027346925.1 Geobacter sp. | reverse complement strand
TCCACCACCGTGCGGCGCAGCAGGTCGCGCTGCTCGGGCGTGGGCATCAGTTCGGGGTCGGGCTTCCTCCCCACCGGCACGTAGGAAAAGAGCCACAGGGCAAACACCCCCTTGGCGAGCAGCATGTCGATGTAGGCGGGGCTGGTGATGATATCCGTGTTCCGGCGCGAATGGGTGAAGGAGCCGCAAAAGGAGAGCCCCCCCGCCTTGAGCAGGTCCATGGCATGCATGACCTTTTGAAAATGCCCCTGACCGCGACGCTCGTCGGTTTCCCGTTCGTACCCCTCCAGGGAGAAGGCCGGCATCACGTTGCCCACCTCGGTCAGGAGTTCCACCATCCGCTCATCGATCAGCCCGCCATGGGTAAACACCAGGAAGGCCATGTCGCCGTGCTTCCTGAAGATCTCGAAGATGCCGTCCATGTAGAACGGCTCGCCGCCTGAGATGACGGCGAAATAGACCCCCATCTCCTTCATCTGGGTCAGCACCGAATCGATCTCGTCCAGGGAAAGTTCCAGGGACTTCTTGTAGTCTCCGGCATAGCAGCCGTAACAGGAGAGGTTGCAGCGCATGGTGGGGCTGATCACCACCGTTGAGGGGGGGTAGAAGCCGTTGGCGTCGGCCCATTCCTTGCGCCGGTTGGTGCCGTTCAGCAGGTGATTGATGGCCAGGTTGCTGATCCACTTGTCGCGCTGGTTGGGGTGCAGTTCGGCCAGGATGCGGCGCGGAAACTCGATGCTGGGGTGCTTGTCGCGGATCAGTCCCCTGACCCAGCGGATGCGTTCCTTGTAATAATCCTTCTTGGGGATCAACTCCATCAGGTGCGTCATCTTTATCAGTGTCTCGTCCGACGAACTGGTCGCCATGGACAGGAGATACGTGAGCACCTTTTCCTTGGTATAGTTTTTCAGGGTCTGGATCATGTAACCACCTCAAGGTAATGAAACGGGAAAACCAACCGTTTCACATGTAGCGTAAAAATGTCATGCAGATGTTCCACGTGTCGCGAACCGGCCGGAAATGGCTGGTGGAGCGTCCGTCGGCCACCCGGGCCGCCACCGCCAGGCTGGCGATGGAAAAACCGTTGCGCCACGCCTTCATCAGGATCTCCATCTCCAGGTCGTACCCCTCGGCCCCGAGGCTAAGGGAGCGCAGCAGACGTCCCGAATAACAACGGAAACCGGACTGGCTGTCGCTGATTTCAAATCCTGTCCGCTGACGCATGCACCAGACGCCGAAACGGTTCCAGACCTTGCGCAGACCGGCCATCTCCTCGAACTGGCCGAAACGGGAGGCGATCATGATATCGACGCCCTCCTCCCGCGCCGCCGCCACCAACCGCGGCACGGCGGAAACGTCGTGCTGGCCGTCGGCATCGACGGTGACTATTGCTTCGAAGCCATGAACGAGCGCCCACTCAAAACCGGTCTTGAGCGCCCTTCCCTTGCCCCTGTTCCGTTCGTGCGCCAGGAGCGTGACCCCCTGCTGCCCGGCTGCCGCCTTGGCCGTGGCGTCCCGGGAACCGTCATCCACCACCACGACCGCATAGCCCAGTGCCACGCATTCCCTCGCCACCGGCCCGATGGTTTGCTCGGCATTATAGGCCGGGATCAGGATACAGACGGCCACGCTGCTACCATCTCCCGAAGGGGCGTGAAGCGAAAACGTTCCAGCAGTGCGGATATGCGCGGCGCGGCGTCCGCTCGCGTGCCATAGGCCGCGAAACGTTTCAGGGGTGAAAGCCGCAGACGGGGCCCGTCCGGATCGACCTCGCGGGGATGCAGATAGAGCACCGCCGGACTTTCCTCCCGTTGATAGCGTTCAATGGTGGCCCGGACCATGGCCAGCGGAAACAGCCTGAACCCCCATCCCCCCGCGCTGGGGAGGTTGACCAGGCGGGTCGGGGTCACCATGGGGGGAATCTCCCACAGCACGCCATGGGCGGTGGCAATGCGAAAGGGATGGCGCGGGCCGGACGCATCGCCCACAAAGGGAAGCGGGCTACGGCTGGAATCGTACAGGTAACCGTGCTCGGCCAGCACCTCGTCCACCCATGGTGTTCGGGGCGACACGGACCACTGGGGGGCGCGGTAGCCGACCGGCCGCTGCCCGGTCTGTTCGATCAGTATCCGTTCCGTACGCAAAAGTTCATCCCGAAATTGTTGGTGATCCATCCTGGACAGCAACGTATGGGAGTAGCCGTGCGAGGCGATCTCATGTCCCCTGGCGCTGATCATGGGCGCCAGTTCCGGGTTCGATTCGGCCACCGAGCCGAGCATGAAAAAGGTTGCCCTGCACCGGCAGCGCTCCAGCAGTGCCAGGATCTTCCCGACATTGGCCTCGACCCGCCATGAATGGCGCGGAGGAACTGTTTGTCCGCCCATGCCGCAGACATGGTACCAATCTTCCACATCCACCGTAAGGGCGTTATTCACGGGTGACGACAATGAACGCACCTGTCATGATAAATTTTATCAAAATACATAATAAATAAGATCAAGTCAATCTTCTGGAGCCTGACGCCCCGGCTCAGCCGGGCTGACCGTATAACACCCCATGCCGTAGGACGCCCCCTTGCCGGCATGGACGAGGGTTCCCAGCACGAGAAACGGCATCAGGCCGCTGAAGTCACCGCTGAAGCTGCCGCTGCCCATGATGCCCGCCAGTTTTTTCCCCATGCCAGCGGGTGCTCCGTAACAAAAACGGTCATCCCTGCAGACAACGGCCTCGGCCTGGCGCGACAGGTCGCGGAAGTCGTTGTCCGGCTCGCGGTCGCCGTAGTAGTACGCCAGGGATGAGGTGCGCCGCATGAGAGAACGGGCAAACCGGCTGAAATCGAAGCGGGTGCATGGCCGGCCGTCAGCCGCCAGCCTGAGTGGCGAGTGCAGCCTGAGCGCCAGGCGGGAGCATCCCCAGGGGCGACTCTCCAGCAGCCCGGCACCGGACAACACCGCCAGGTTTTCGGGCTGGGTGACGCGGGCGCTGCTCCCTAACGTCCGGCATTCACCCTGATAATCGAGGCTGGCAACCCGGATGATCTCGCCGGACTCCAGACAGGGGTCACCCCCCAGGAACTGGGCGAACCCCTCCAGCAGCATCTCCAGACAGGGTATGGCGCGGCCGATGACCACCAGTCCGCATTCGAGGATGTGGGATGAATCGTCGGCCCCGTCCGGGAACGGAAAAGAGAAAACAAACGGCAGCGGCGGCTTCTGATGGCGCCTGAGCGCGGCCGGATCGGTGGAGAGCCCCTGGCCGAACACGGCGTACCAGGTGCACCCTGGCCGTTCGGGACAGGGCACGCAGTCAGCCGTGGGCCTGGGGCAGACCATACCCCTGCATCTTGCCCCGAACCCGCTTCCCTGCCCGGCCAGACGGAGGGCCAGCAACCGGGGGCTGACGGTGCGGATGGTGATCTTGAGGTTGACGAGGTTGAAATCCAATGGGCACGACCCGAGAAGGAAATTACGCTGGCGGCCCCCTTCAAAGAAAAAGGGCAGCCTGACGGCTGCCCTGATTGTACCACATAACAACTGGTGAAACACGTACGAATTACGCGAACTGGGCCTTGATGAACTCCCGGTTCATGCGGGCGATGAACTTGACGTTGATCCCCTTGGGACAGGCCACCTGGCACTCGTAGTGGTTGGTGCAGTTGCCGAACCCGCATTTCGCCATGGCATCCACCAGGTTTTTGACGCGGGCCGCTGCCTCGGGCTTGCCCTGGGGCAGAAGGGCGTACTGGGAAACCTTGGCGCCGGTGAACAGCATGGCCGCGCCGTTGGGGCAGCCGGCCACGCAGGCACCGCAGCCGACACACTCGGCGGCATCCATGGCCTCGTCGGCGGCCGGTTTCGGAATCAGGACGGCGTTGCCGTCGGGCACCCCGCCGGTGTGGCAGGAGACGTAGGCGCCAGCCTGGACGACGGTATCCAGGGCGGAACGGTCCACGATCAGGTCCTTCACGATCGGGAAGGCACGGGCCCTCCAGGGCTCGATATAGATGGTGTCGCCATCCTTGAACTTCCTCATGTGCAGCTGGCAGACCGTGGTGCGGTCCTGGCCGCCGTGGGGCATGCCGTTGATGACCTGGGAGCACATGCCGCAGATCCCCTCGCGACAGTCGTGGTCGAATACGATCGGCTCCTTGCCGGAGTGGATCAGGTCTTCGTTGACAACATCAAGCATCTCCAGGAAGGAGTGGTGCTCGGTGATGCCTTTAGCGGTGTAGGTTTCGAATTTGCCGGGATCGTTGGGCCCCTTTTGGCGCCACACGATCAGCGTCAGTGTCATGGTCTTGTGATCGCTCATTATTTGTAGCTCCTTACGGCGAGATGTACGTTATCGAATTTCAACGGTTCCTTGTGCAGTTCGGGCTCCTTGCCTTCGCCCTTGCTCTCCCAGGCGCCGACGTAGCAGAAATCCGCATCGTTGCGCATGGCTTCCCCGTCGTCGGTCTGATGCTCAACCCGGAAGTGGCCACCGCAGGATTCTTCGCGGTGCAGCGCGTCGCGGCAGAGCAGTTCGCCGAACTCCAGGAAGTCGGCGGTGCGGCCGGCGTTCTCCAGATCCTGGTTGAGGTCTGCGCCGGAACCGGTGACCTTGACGTTCTTCCAGAACTCTTCGCGCAGGGCGGGGATCTTCTTGAGGTTGGTCTCCAGGGACGCCTTGGAGCGGGCCATGCCGCAGTTCTCCCACATGAGGCCGCCCAGTTCGCGCATGAACTCGGAAACGGTCTTTTTGCCGCCCACGGAAAGCAGCTTGTCGCGGTATGCCTTCACATCTTCCACCGACTTCTTGAATTCGGGGTTGTCGGTGGCGGTGCCGGCGGGCTTGACCGTGGCCAAGTAGCCGCCGATGGTATAGGGAATGACGAAGTAGCCGTCGGCCAGACCCTGCATCAGGGCCGAGGCCCCCAGGCGGTTGGCGCCGTGGACCGAGAAGTTGGCCTCGCCCAATACGAACAGGCCCGGGATGTTGCTCATCAGGTTGTAATCGACCCACAGACCGCCCATGGCGTAGTGGGGCGCGGGGTACATGCGCATGGGGCGCTTGTAGCCGTTCTCGTCGGTGATCTTCTCGTACATCTCGAACAGGTTGCCGTAACGCTCCCGAATGGTGTCCTCACCGACGCGCTTGATGGCGGTGGCGAAATCCAGGTAGACGCCGCGGCCGCCGGGGCCGACGCCACGCCCGTCGTCGCATTGCTCCTTGGCGGCGCGGGAGGCGATGTCACGGGGTGCCAGGTTGCCGAAGCTCGGATACTTGCGCTCCAGATAGTAGTCGCGGTCCTCTTCGGGGATCTCGTTGGGGTGTTTGCCCAGGTCTTCCTTCTTCTTGGGCACCCAGCAACGGCCGTCGTTCCTGAGGGACTCGGACATCAGGGTAAGCTTGGACTGGTAGTCGCCGGCCTGGGGGATACAGGTCGGGTGAATCTGGGTGTAGCAGGGGTTGGCAAAGAAGGCGCCCTTCTTGTGGGCCTTCCAGTTGGCCGTGACCGAGCAGCCCATGGCGTTGGTGGAGAGGTAGAACACGTTGACGTAGCCGCCGGTTGCCAGGCAGACCGCGTCGGCGGCGTAGCTTTCCAACTCGCCGGTCACCAGGTTGCGCACCGTGATTCCCTTGGCCACGCCGTCAACGACGACCAGATCGAGCATCTCGCGGCGGCTGTACATCTTGACCGTGCCGGCCTTGATCTGGCGGGAAAGGGCGGAATAGGCGCCCAGAAGGAGCTGCTGGCCCGTCTGGCCGCGGGCGAAGAAGGTACGGGACACCTGGGCGCCGCCGAAGGAGCGGTTGTCCAGGTAGCCGGCGTAGTCGCGGGCAAAGGGGACGCCCTGGGCCACGCACTGGTCGATGATGTTGTTGGACACCTGGGCCAGACGCCACACGTCGGCCTCGCGGGCGCGGAAGTCGCCACCCTTGATGGTGTCGTAGAACAGGCGGTAGATGGAGTCGCCGTCGTTGGGATAGGCCTTGGCGGCGTTGATCCCGCCCTGGGCGGCGATGGAGTGGGCGCGGCGCGGTGAGTCCTGGTAGCAGAACGCCTGGACGTTGTAGCCCAGCTCGCCCAGCGTGGCGGCGGCGGCGCCGCCGGCCAGGCCGGTACCGACCATGATGATGTTGTATTTGCGCTTGTTGGCGGGATTGACCAGCTTCAGATCGAAGCGGTGCTTATCCCAGGTTTGTTCAATAGGTCCGGTAGGACATTTTCCATCGAGTATCACGGTAACCCCCTTAACCTTTCAGAATTCCGGCAAAAATTGTCAGCGGTATGGCGACGAACCCCAGAAAGAGGACCAGCGCCACCAGCGTGCCTGCCTTGGTGATGCCCGGCTGCACCCGGTCATTGTTCCAGCCCAGGGTCTGGAAAAAGCTCTGGACACCGTGGGAGAGGTGCAGGAACAGGGTCACCATGGCGGCGGCATAGATAAAGGTAACGAAGAAATTCTTGAAGCTGGTGACCACCATGCCGAAGACGTTGCCCGGCACCTGGCCGGCAAAGGCGGCCACGTCCGGGGTTACCCGGAAGGTGAACTGCAGCAGGTGATAGACGATGAAGGCCAAAAGCAGCAGGCCGGTCCAGATCATGTTCTCACTGGCGAAGGTCGCCTTCTGGGTCGCTTTGACCGCATACTGCTGGGGACGGCCGCCGCTGTTTTCGATGGTCAACTGGATGCCGAACCAGATATGCACGCAGATAACGACCAGCATGACGGCACGGAATGCCGCGATGATGGGCAGCGGCATGCTGTGGAGATGCTCGGCATAGGCGTTGAGGCCGCCGGGGCCGGCGAAGACCGAGGAGTTGCCGAGCAGATGGACAATGACGAACAGGACCATGAACAGGCCGGTGATCGCCATCAGGATCTTTCTGCCGATAGATGACGTGAGCAGTTGCATATCTATCCTTCCTTTTCTAGAGTGTGGGGCTGCGATAACGATTCGTGCGAAGAGTGCGGGAAAGCCCGCGAAGAGGGGAAACTACCGATGCCCGGGAGGGCCACGCCAGCGCAATCTGTTGGCAACCTGCATACCATCCTCCTTCGAGTGTATTTATAGATGTGCGGTCTGCAATCGTGGTCGTGGGTACGCCCTGCATTTTCCAGACAGGGCATACTAAACGCCGTTATAAAAAATTGCAACAAAATTCTGTATACAGCATTCGAATAAACGCCCGTCAATCCTGCATCGGCTGTGGGATTGCTTTTAAGCGGGCATTCTGATATTGCTCTTTAGACCGGA
>DAIERH010000112.1 GCA_027346925.1 Geobacter sp. | reverse complement strand
TACCGTGTTTCCGAACATATCCAACAGGTCAGCTTTCCGCCCATATCCGAGGTGAAGGGGTGGGCCGCCGGCCGTCCCGACGACGGCCTGGGGCTGATCGACCTCTGCCAGGCGGTGCCGGACTACCCTCCCGCACCGGAGTTGACGGCCTGGCTGGCGAATCTGCTGGCTGACCCGCAGATGTCCCGGTATTCGCCCGACGAGGGGCTGGCCGAGGTGCTGGTCGCGGTCTGCGGGTATTACGAGCGAAAGTACGGCGCCAGGATCACGCCTGCCAATCTCTGCCTGACCATCGGTGCCAGCCAGGCATTCTGGCTGGCCATCGTGGCCCTTTGCCGGGCCGGGGACGAGGTGGTGGTCCAGACGCCCTATTACTTCGACCATGCCATGGCGCTGGACATGCTGGGTATCCGAGCCGTCTACGCCCCCTTCGACGAGTCGTCCGCCGGACTCCCCTCGCCTGCGGTGATCGAATCCCTGCTCACCCCGCGAACCCGCGCCATCCTGCTGGTCACCCCCAGTAACCCCACCGGCGCCATAACCCCGCCCGGGACGCTTGCCGCGTTGTACGACCTGGTCCGGCACCGCGGGATAGCCCTGATCCTGGACGAGACCTACAACGAGTTCATCCCCAAAGGCCACCGGCCCCACGACCTGTTCAGCGTCCCCTCCTGGGGCAACCACCTGATCCAGATCGCCTCCTTCGGCAAGACCTTTGCCCTGACCGGCTACCGAGCCGGCCTCTTGGCCGCATCGCCGGATTTCATCCACCAGGCGCTCAAGGCCCAGGACACCATGGCGGTCTGCCAGCCGCGCATAACCCAGCATGCCGTGAAATTCGGCGTGGAACACCTGGATGGGTGGGTCGCGGCCAACCGGGAGATGATGGCCGAACGCCACGACCTGTTCCGCCAAGAGTTCACCCGACCGGGCAACCCGTTCCATCTCTCGGCCAGCGGCGCCTTCTTCGCCTGGGTACGGCACCCGTGGGCGGGCCTGACCGGCCGTCAGGCAGCCAAACGCCTGCTGGACGAGGCTGCCATCCTCTGCCTGCCGGGCGAGGTCTTCGGCCCCGGCCTGGAAGGATACCTGAGGCTGGCCTTCGGCAACATCCACGCCGGCCTGATCCCCGAGGCGGCCGGGCGGTTCCGGGAGTTCGCGCCCTGATGGACGTCATCACCACCCACGTCAACGCCGATTTCGACTGCCTGGGGGCCATTACGGCGGCGGCCCGGCTCTACCCCGGCGCGGTGATCTCCTTTCCCGGCTCCCAGGAAAAGGGGGTGCGCGACTTCCTTGAACACCATCCCGAGTATTTCCCCCCCGTCATCCGGGCCAGGGATATGGACCTCACCCTGGTGACCCGCCTGATCATCGTGGATTGCCAGCAAGCGAGCCGTATCGGGCGCTTTGCCGAGATCATCGGCCGCCCCGGCCTGGAGGTCCATATCTACGACCACCACCCGGTGACCGAGCACAGCATCCGGCCGACCGGTGGCATCACCCGCCCCTGCGGCTCGTCGTCCACCCTCCTGACGGAAATCCTGATGGATCACGGCCTGGTGCTGACGCCGGAAGAGGCCACCCTGGTCATGCTGGGGATCTACGAGGATACCGGCCGGCTCCTGTTCCCTTCCACAACGGCCGACGACTTCCGGGCCGCGGCCTGGCTGCTGGCGTTGGGGGCGCGCCTCAACATCGTCGCCGATTCCCTCACCCAGGGGCTGACCACCCAGCAGGTCGAGCTTCTGAACAGCCTCCTGAAGACCCTCAAGAGCACCGTCGTCAACGGGGTCACCGTCTCCATCGCCCATGCCTCCTGCGATTCCTACGTGGGGGATATCGCGGCCCTGGCCCACATGATGCGGGACATGGAGAACCTGGATGCCCTGTTCCTGGTGGTGGCCATGGAGAACCGGGTCTACCTGGTGGCGCGCAGCCGGGTGGCGGAGGTCAACGCAGGCGAGATCCTGCGGCGCTTCCATGGGGGCGGGCATGCCACGGCCGCATCGGCCACCGTGCGCGACCAGCCGTTGAAACAGGTGCTGGAGCGGCTGGAAGAGCTGCTCAGGGTGGTGGTCAGCCCACGGGTCTGCGCCCGTGATATCATGTCGTCGCCAGTCAAGACCATGCGGTCCGGCGTCACCATGGCCGAGGCCAGGGAACTCTTGACCCGCTACAACTGCAACGCCATGCCGGTCATGGATGGGGAGCGGATGGTCGGCATCATCTCGCGCAAGACCGTTGAAAAGGCGCTCTACCACGACCTGGGCGCCTCGGCGGTGGATGACTTCATGCACTCCGAGTTCATGCGGGCCGCACCCGCCACCCTGCTCTCGGACATCCAGGAGTACATGGTGGAGGGGAACCGCCGCTTCGTGCCGGTGTTCGAGGGGGAGCAACTGACCGGGGCGGTGACACGCACCGACCTGTTGCGCCACATGTACGGCGGGAGGCGCGGACAGCCCGAGGCGCTCTACGACGTGGAGGCCCTGGCCTATGTCCCCAAGAGCCGCGCCATCGCCGGCCTGATCGCCAAACGCCTGCCCGTGACGGCCATCACGCTGTTGCGCGAGTTGGGCAGGACCGGGGACGAACTGGGACTGAACGTCTATGCGGTGGGGGGCTTCGTGCGCGACCTGCTCCTGGGGGTGGACAACCTGGACATGGACGTGACCGTGGAAGGGGACGGCATCTTCTTTGCCGAACGTTTCGCCACGCGCCACGGCTGCCGCGTGCGCAGCCACCACAAATTCGGCACGGCGGTGGTGATCTTCCCCGACGGGGCCAAGATCGACGTGGCCAGCACCCGCCTGGAGTACTACGAATCGCCCGGCGTGCTCCCCACCGTGGAGCGCTCCTCCCTGCGCCACGACCTCTACCGCCGCGATTTCACCATCAATACCCTGGCGTTCTCCCTCAACAACGGCAGCTTCGGCCGGATGACCGACTATTTCGGCGGCCAGCAGGACCTCCAGGACCGGGTGGTCCGGGTGCTGCACAACCTCTCCTTCGTGGAGGACCCGACCCGCGTCTTCCGCGCCATCCGTTTCGAACAGCGCCTGGGATTCCACATCGCCCCCCATACCGAGAACCTGATCCGCAGTGCCGTGCGCATGAACGTACTCGACCGGGTGGGGGGGAAGCGGCTCCTGAACGAACTGGTGCTGATCCTGGAGGAGCGGGAGCCGGCCGGCGCCATCGGCCGCATGTCGCTGTTGGGGCTGTTGCCGTTTGTCCACCCGAGCCTGAAGGTGGTGCCGGAGACGGAACGGGTCATACATGAGGCGGCCCGGGTGCTGGCCTGGTTCCGCCTGCTCTATCTGGATGACCCCTGCGAGCAGTGGCAGGTCTATTACCTGGCCCTGGCTGACGGACTCAGGCCCGAGGAGTTCCTGGACGCCTGCCGCCGGCTGACCGTGCCGGGACGTGTCATGAACAGGGTATTCGAGGCGCGGCGCCACGCCCTGGGCATGCTGGACACCATCCAGCGCAGGCTGAAGCGCGGCCCGGAGATCCGCAGGAGCGAGATATACACCTGGTTCCATGGTCTGCCGCTGGAGATACTCCTGTACCTGGCCGCCAAGGCCAGCCGCGACGAGGTGCGCCGCTTCGCGTCGCTCTACCTTACGCATCTGCGGCAGGTGCGTCCGAGCCTTGACGGCACTGCCCTCCAGGCCCTGGGGCTGACCGCCGGTCCCCGTTTCCGGGGCATCATGGATCACCTGCTGGCGGCGCGGCTCGACGGCGAGATCACCAGTGACGATGAAGAACGGGACCTGGCAACCAGGTTGATCATGTCAAAAAACCACACATGTGTTGCGAAATAGCCACGCTAAAGTTAGATAACTTACCACGACGATTTCCAGCCCATCCCGTCCCCTCCCCCAGCAGAGCCCATGGGACGGTGCCTGGAGCGAATTCCCCCGGACCAGTCTCAACTTGGCCCCATCCTTGCTTGAAGAATCAGACAGAATCCGGTACCGCAAGGAAGGCTCAATGAAACAAATCACGCGCATCATCTCCCTGTTGACCCTCATTACCCTGCTGAGCGCGGCCACATCCTCCTTTGCCCAGGAGAATGCCTTCCGGGAGGTCTTTCAGGACGCCTTCTACGGAGGCGCGGCCGGGGCACTGGTGGGCCTGGCCTTGACGGCCTTCACCAAAAGGCCTGCCGACCACATGGTCAACCTGGCCTATGGCGCGGCTGGCGGTGTCCTGGTCGGTGCCGGTTATGGCGTGGCAAAATCGGCCCGCGCCCTGGCCGAGCTTGACAACGGCCGGGTACGGATAGCCGTGCCAAGGGTCATGCCCGACGTGACCGAGTATCCGGCCACCCGCCAGACCATCATCACCTGGCGGGCCGATATCCTGCGCGGGACCTTCAACTAGGCCCGGTCCCGACAAATCCCTTCTATCAAAAAACGCCTTCCGCGGCATGATGCGGAGGGCGTTTTTTTTCTTTGCCTCGCGTGAGGGATTGCAGGTATAACCATCAAAAACCAGTTGGGGGAGGAATCATGTCGGAATTTGCAAACGTGACAGTGGTAAAAAAGGCCAACATCTATTTTGACGGCAAGGTGACCAGCAGGACGGTGCTGTTCCCCGACGGGACCAAAAAGACCCTGGGAATCATGCAACCGGGCGAGTACGAGTTCTCCACGGGGCTGGCCGAGATCATGGAGATCATCTCCGGTGACCTGGAATGGCACCTGAAAGGGGAAGCCGGCTGGAAGAAGGTTGCTGGCGGCGAGGCCTTCACCGTGCCGGCCAACTCCGCCTTTGTGATGCGGGTGGCAACGGTGACGGATTACTGCTGTTCGTTCCTCGCCTAGTGGTGCCATGAAGTTCAAAAAAACCTCCATTAAGGCTGCACACGCCTCGGTAATTCAGGAGTTTGTGAGACGGAAGCAGGCCGTAAAAGAGCTCAATCGCTACAAGGAGCGGCTTGAGGGGATGGTGGAGGAACGTTCGGTCGAATTGTCCGCCGTTGTGGAGCGCTACCGGCTCTTCTTCAGGAACAGCATCGATGCCATGTTGATGTTGTCCTCCGACGGCACGATCCTGGAAGCGAATCCTGAGGCCTGCCGCCTGTTCCGGATGGGGGAGGACGAGGTCTGCGGCGTGGGGCGGGAGGAGTTGGTCGGCCAGGCCGATACCTGTTTCAGCGAGGCGTTGGCATCATGCCTCGCCACCGGCATGTTCCGGGGCGAACTGAACTTCAGGCGCAAGGACGGAACCACCTTTCCGGCCTTCGTCTCGTCGTCCCTGTTCCGCAATAGCGCCGGCATTGACCGGTTGAGCATGGTCATCCGCGATATCTCGGACCTGAAAAAGGCGGAAGAGGCGTTGCGCGCCAGTGAGGCCATGCTGAAAGAGGCCCAGAAGATCGCCCATATCGGCCATTGGGAACTCAACTTCGTCACCAACAAGCTGACCTGGTCCGAAGAGGTCTACAACATCTACGAGGTCGATCCCGAACAGTTCGAGGCCTCCTTCGACGCCTTCTTCAGCCTGCTCGCGCCCAAGGACAAGGAGAAGATCGACCGGGCGCGCGGCGAGGCGGTGCAGAACAAGACCAACCTGGACAACATCCACCGCTTTCACTTCCCGGATGGCCGCGTCAAGTATGTCCATGAAACCTGCCAGAATTTCTATGATCAGGCAGGCAAACTGACCCGCACCGTGGGAACGGTCCAGGACATGACCGCCCACTGGCTGGCCGAGGAACGGCTGCGCCAATTGTCCCTGGTTGTCGAACAGATCCCGGTGTGCGTCCTCATTACGGACGTGAGCGGCATCATCACCTACGTCAACCCCAAGTTTTCCGAACTGACCGGCTACGCCCCCGATGAGGTGATCGGCCGCAATCCCCGCATGCTCAAGACCGGCCTGACGCCGCCCGAGACCTACAAGGAACTCTGGAGCACGCTCCTTGCCGGACGCGAATGGCGGGGCGAGTTCTGCAACCGGAAAAAGGACGGCAGGCAGTACTGGGAGACGGCCTCCATCTCACCCGTGGCAAACGCATTGGGGGAGATCACCCATTTCGTTGCCATAAAGGAGGATATAACGGACAGGAAACTCGCTGAGGAGCGATTGCGCGAACAGTCCGTGTCCGATGAACTGACCGGCCTGGCCAACCGCCGGGGGTTCATGCTCCTGGCACGGCAGCAGATCAAGGCCGCCCAGCGGACCGGCAAGGCGCTGGCGTTGGTCTTTGCGGATCTTGACCGCCTGAAGTGGATCAACGACACCCTGGGGCACTCCGAGGGTGACCGGGCCATCCAGGATACCGCCCGTATCCTGCGGAATTCGTTCCGCGCCTCCGATATCGTTGCCCGCCTGGGGGGGGATGAGTTCGTGATCCTCTCCCCGGAGGCAACGGAACAATCGGAACTGCTCATCGTGGAGCGGCTGCAACGTAATCTGGATGGGCATAACAGGGAGGCGAACCGCCCCTACGGCCTGTCCGTCAGTTTCGGCATCACCGTATACGACCCCGAGGCCCCCTGCACCCTTGAGGAGTTGCTGGAGCGGGGGGACCGCCTGATGTACGAGCAGAAGCAGAAGAGGAAACTGGAACGGAAAGAATAGCGCCACCTGATCCGCACATGACATCACCACGGCAAAAATCACCTGTCGGCCGCTTCGCCCCCTCACCAACCGGCGCGCTGCACGTAGGCTCGCTGGCAACGGCGGTGGGGAGTTGGCTCATGGCCAGGAGCAGCGGCGGGACGTGGCTCGTGCGCCTGGACGACCTGGACACGCCGCGCCAGGTGCCCGGCATGGCCGACGACATCCTGGCCACCCTGGAGGAATTCGGCCTGGAATGGGACGGAGAGGTCACCCGGCAGAGCAGGAACCTGGATGCCTACCGCGCCGCCTTCGAGCGGCTGCTCGGGCTGGGGGTGGTCTACCCCTGCGGCTGCTCCCGCCGGGAGATTACCCTGACCGCCTCGGCGCCCCATCCCGATGACGACTGTCTGGCCTATCCCGGCACCTGTCGTGCAGGGATGCGGCCGGGGGCGGTGGTCCGCTCCTGGCGGGTGCGGGTAGCTGACGAAGAGATCTGCTACGACGACCTGCGGCGGGGACGGGTCTGCCAGAACCCGGCCCTGGGGTGCGGCGATTTCGCGCTCAAGCGGGGCGACGGTGGTTTTGCCTACCAGTTGGCGGTGGTGGTGGACGATCACCTGACCGGGGTGACCCAGGTGGTGCGGGGGGATGACCTGCTCAGTTCCACGCCGCGCCAGATCCATCTCCAGCAACTGCTGGGCTAT
>DAIERH010000111.1 GCA_027346925.1 Geobacter sp. | reverse complement strand
CAGCAGTTCATCACCATGGCGCTTACCATGCTGGTGATGGCTCCCTTCACCGCGATCGGCGGCATCATCCTGGCCGTGCGCACGGACCCCGGCCTGTCGCTGGTCATCGTCGGTGCGGTGTCCATCGGCGGCATTTCACGACTGAACGAGGCCTTGGGGCGCTCGAACCAGGAGTTGAACGAAACCTCCCGGTACAACGACCTGGAGAAGGGCTTTCTCAACGTCCGCCTCTGTGTCGCTTATATCCTCTTTCTCACCGATGCCGACAAGATGAAGGCCAAGAGCGACGAGATGGAACGGCACCTGGCCGCAATCAAGGAGGTGGTCGCCGCCCTGGACAAGGGGGCCAAACCACGGGAACGTGAACTGCTCGCTTCCTTCCAAGAGGGGGTGCACGCCTACGTCCAAGAGGCGGTGAAGCTGGGCGAAATGGCCCGTGGTGCCGCCTTTTCCGGCAATCATGACGATCGCGTGGCAATGATCACCTATGCCACATCACGGGTCGCCCCCCTGGCCAGGAAACCGACCGAATCGTTGGCCCAGCTGGTGAAGAACAAGCTGGAGGGTGTGAATCGCCTCTGCGCCGTCAATGCTACCGCCGCCGGCCGGGTGCGCACCGCAATCCTGGGGGTGATCATCGTGACCATAGCTGTTTCGGGGGTTGCGGGGCTGCTGGTCGTCCGCTCGCTGGTCAGGCCCATTTTTGCCACAATATCGAGGCTGCGTGACATCGCGGAAGGGGAGGGGGACCTGACCAAACGGCTCGACGTGGACTGCAACGACGAACTGGGCGAACTGGGGACCTATTTCAACCGGTTCATGGACAAACTGCGCGCCATTATCGCCGATGTGGCCGTGACCGCCGAACGGGTTGCCGCCATCTCGGCCAAGCTCCGCTCCACATCCGAACTGATCGCCACCGGCACGGAACGGATGGTGGCGCAGTCCCAGACCGTGGCAACCGCCGGAGAAGAGATGGCGGCCACGGCCAACGACATTGCCGCCAACTGCCAGAATGCCGCCGTGGGCGCAAAGGACGCCGCCGATTCGGCCACCGGCGGCACTCTGGTGGTGGAGAACACCATCCAGGTGATGGCACGCATCGCCGAGCGGGTCAAGGACAGCGCCGCCACCGTATCCACCCTGGGCAAGCGCTCCGATCAGATCGGCACCATTGTGGGCACCATTGAGGATATTGCGGACCAGACCAACCTTCTGGCCCTGAACGCCGCCATCGAGGCGGCCCGTGCCGGCGACCAGGGGCGCGGCTTTGCGGTGGTGGCCGACGAGGTGCGGGCACTGGCAGAGCGTACCACCAATGCCACCCGCGAGATCGGCGCCATGATCAAGGCCATCCAGGGCGAGACCAGGGCGGCGGTCGGCGCCATGGAGGAAGGGGTGGCCGAGGTGGAGAACGGCACCGCAGAGGCGGCCCGTTCCGGTGGCGCGCTGAGGAATATCCTGGAACAGGCCAACGCCGTGACCATGCAGATCAGTCAGGTGGCCACAGCCGCCGAAGAGCAGACCGCCACCACCCATGAAATATCCTCCAACATCCAGCAGATCACCGAGGTCGTTGAACAGACCGCCCGAGGGGCCGAGGAAACCGCCAGCGCCGCGGCCCAGTTGGCCGGGCAGGCCGGTGAGCTGCAAAGCCTGGTGGGGAGATTCAGGCTGGGGTAGTCGCATTCCCCAGATGGAGAGAGGTAAAGGTCATTCCCGAGCAAAAGGAGAGCGGAAGATGAACACCAATGCAGAGATCGGCCATGAGCATCCCCAGACCTTTGCCATCGAGCGGGCCATACTCGAAATGCTGCAATCCTACGACGCGGGTCCCGGCGACCTTGTGGATGTCTTCGTGGTCCAGCATGAGATCGAGCAGCGCACGGGTATCGACAGATACCAGTTCAGCGCCGGCGTGGCGCAGCTTCTCAGTCGCGGCGTGATCAGCCTGATGGGCAATGCGTTCTATCTGACCGATGCAGGATATGAGGCCTTAAAGCAGGGCAAGGGCGGGGGGCATGCATAGGATGGGCTGCCGTCGGTTTTTTCGGGCGGGTCGTGGCCAAGCGAAGATTGTCCACGATGCCACGAGGAAAAGAAAAGATTTGGGGGTTGGTATGTGATAAAATAATTTGTAAATGGAGATGATATGAAAAGGTTTATCAGCGCCTTATTAACAGTAATAGCGGTACTCATCATGGCTTGTGCCATACCCGTGCAGGCAGCAGAAGGGCATGGTGCTGGTCTGGGGGGTGGTGAACGTGTTGGTGGCATTGAACGTGGTGGTGGGCATGGTGCTGGTGAGCGTGTTGGCGGTATTGAACGTGGATGGGGGCATGACGGCGGATGGAGACGCGACGGTGGATGGATGGATAGGGATGATTGGGGATGGAACTTTGGGTGGGGATGGGGTCCGGATTGGGACTTTGGATGGGGCGGCTACCCGTACTATCCTTACTACGATCAGGCCCCCGTCATTATTCAGCAGCAGCCAGAAGAGATGTATATTCAACCGGAGGAACAGAGCTACTGGTACTTCTGCACGAATCCAAAGGGTTACTATCCCTACGTGAATCACTGCCCGAGCGGCTGGATGAAGGTCGTCCCTGGGCCGCCTCCACCTGCTCCCCCGAAGAAGTAGAAAGCTTGACTCCGGTGCGAGTTTATATCAACCTTCACCTGCCATGACCGTCACCTTTCTCCACACCGCCGACATTCACCTCGGCAAGTCCTACCGTATCTCTGCTGATGAGGCCGAACGTTACGAAGACTTTTTCCGCATGCTCGGCACCATCGTTGCCGACGCCATTGCCGAAGGGGTGGATTTTGTCCTGGTCGCCGGGGACCTGTTCCACACCGGCCAGATCCTCCCCCGCACCTTTGCCCGCACCATCGAAACCCTGCAACCCCTGAAGGACAACCGTATCCCCTGCATCGCCGTGGAGGGGAACCACGACTGGATTCACCGCCGCGACAGCGTCTCGTGGATGGAGGCCTTGTCGCGGATGGGCTACATCCGCCTGCTGCGGCCGTTGCGAACCGGGAACGGCGGCTACCGCTTCGACCCGTGCGATCCGGAAACCGGCACGGGCGGGCATATGGAGATCAAGGGGATCAACATCTACGGACTGGGCTATATCGGCACCCAGGCGGGCAATCACGTAGGGCGCATCTGCGAGGCGGTGACCACCGAGAACAATCTGCTCCTGTTCCATGTGGGGATTTGGACCTTTTCGCCGGTGGAGATCGGCAACATGCAGCCGGACGAGGCGCTGCCGCTGGCGGACCGGTTCGCCTACGTGGCGCTTGGCCACGGGCACAAGTCCTATGTCGTCAGCACCCCGGAAGGCCGCCCCTATGCCTTCAACCCCGGTGCGCCGGAACGGGTTAACTTCGGCGAGGAGAGGTATGACAAGGGGTATTTCCTGGTCACCGTGGCGGATGGCACGTATAGCCAGGAGTTCCGCCCCACCTCGCCCCGCCCCATGCTGGTGGCGACCGTCAACCTGGAGGGGAGCGAGAATGCCGAGCAGGCCCTGGAGAGCTTCCGTAACCAGATAACGGAAACGCTCGTCCAGACAGGCGACGAGCGTCGCCCGCTGCTGGAGGTCAGGCTTACCGGCCGGGTGGCCTTTCACCCCTTTGAGCTGGGCCGCGAACGGCTGCGTCTTACCCTGGACGAGATCTGCAACCCGCTGCACGTGGAGATAAAGAACCACCTGTCGCTGGTGGCCCGCAGCGGCACGGGTGAAGAGATCAAGCGGAGTCTGGCCGAGATCGAACGGGATGTGCTGGGAGAGTTGATCTCAGCCAACAGCGGCTACAAGGAGCGTAAGGATGAACTGGTCCGTCTGGCCCTGGCCATCCGCGACCAGGTGATGAAGGGAGATGTGGAAGGGGAAGAGCTTTTGGGCCTTCTTTCCCGCGAGCCGTAGCCATGCAGATACTCTCCATACATCTCAAGAACATCAAGTCCCACCGGGACACGGAACTATCCTTCTCCTCAGGCATCAACGTGCTGTCAGGCCCCAACGGCGCTGGCAAAAGCACGATCTTCGAGGCCATCGGCTATGCCCTGTTCGGGGTGGACGCCAAGGACTTCGTCTCCAATGTGGACCGCTTTCTGACCATTGGCACGAAAAAAGGGGAGATCAGCGTCGTCTTCCGGGCGGATGACGGCGAAACCTACCGGGTGAGCCGCACCGTCGGGACCGGTGTCAAGTGGCTGCTGGCAAAGGAGTCCGGCGTCGGCTTCGAGGTGGAGGATCATGCCCGTATCGAGGAGACCGAGGCGCGGGTGGCGGAAATCCTCGGGCTTGCCAATGGCCGCCCCCTGGCCGAGCAGTTCAAGCTGGTGATCGGTCCCTTCCAGAACGACTTCCTCGGCCCCTTTGTCATCAAACAGCCCACCAAGCGGCAGGAGGCCTTTGACGAGATCCTCGGCATCGATGCCTGGCGCAAGACCTACAAGGGAACCAGCGGCCTGCTTTCGGCCGTGCAGGAGCGGATGAAAGTGCTGGCGGCCGAGGTGGCGGGGAAGCAGGAGCAGCTGGCGGTTCTTCCCGAAAAGATCGCCGAACTGGCAGCCATCGGGAACGATGTTGCCGTACGGCAGCAGGGGCTGAAGGAGAAGGAGGGGGCGCTTGTTATCCTGGATGCACGTCTGGTTGAGCTGGAATCGCGGGAAAAGGCGATTGCCGCGCTGCACAGTGGGGTGCAGGTGCTGGAGAACCGGATCGCGGACGGTACGGCCAAGATCGCCGAGCAGAAGCTGAGGGTTGAGGAAAGCCAAAAGGCCCTGAAGGTGGTGGAAGAATCCAGGGCCGGCAAAGAGGCCTTTGACAAGATTGAAGCGTCCTTGACCGAACTGCGGCAGAAGGAACGGCAACGGAGGGGCGTCGAGCAGGAGATGGCCGGACTGGAAAAGGAGGCGCTGCGCTTGTCCCAGGCGCTGGAGCACGAGCGCGCCGAGATCGTGAAGACCGGCAAGCAACTGGATGTTGAGCAGGAGCGAATAAACGCTGCCCGCACGGAACTACGGCCGGATGCTCAACTTACCGCTGTGGCCGCCCGTGTAGGGGAGTTACGCAAGGCAATTGATACGCAACGTGGGCAGCGCGCCCTGTTGGATGGGCGCCGGGAAAGCCTGCTGGAGGGCAAGGAGAAACTGTCCGAAGGTGTCTGCCCCTTCTTTCAACAACAGTGCGGCAACATTGCCGGGTCTGCGCCCCGCGATGTCTTCAGCACCCGCATTGCGGAACTGGAACGCCAGTCGTCTGATTTGGACGAAAAGCTCAAACAGTTGGCCCTGCAACTCGCTGACGCCGAGGCGGCAGAGAAGGAGCTGAACAGCCGCGCCATACGCCTGCAGGAGCTGGACAAGCAGACGGCCGGCCTGGAGGAGCGTCGCAACAGGAACCGGGAGCGCGCGGCAGGGCTGGATACGGCAGCGCGGCAACAAACCGCGGCTGCCGGGATGGTCGAAGCCCGCAAGGCCGATCTGAAGGCATTTGCAGGCTTAGATGCTGCCGTTGCCCGGGCAGAGCAGGAGCGCCGTAAACATCAGGCTGTCAGGGATGCCTATACCGCAAACCAGATTGTGGCCCAGGACCTGGACAACCGTCTCGAGCACCTCCAGAAGATGCTGCGCCTGCTGGAGGAGTTGGGGGGAGAGATCAAGGTCAAACAGGCGGAGCTGGACGGGGAAAAGGGCGGTTTCCAGCCCGAACTGCTCCAGCAGTCACGCCAGGACAAGGAAGGCCTGCTCGCCGATGTGGCTACCCTGCGCCAGCAGATCATTGACCTTGGTAGAAATGCCGAACGGCTGGAGGCCGAGATTTGCCGGCTCACGGGGATACGGGCGGAGATCGGGGCCAAGCAGGCCGAGATCAAGGATCTCGGGGGCAAGGAAAAGCTGGTCAAGTTCCTGCGCACCCAGGTGTTCAAGAACGTCTCCAGCCAGCTTTCGGAGCGTTTCCGCGAGGAAATCAGCCTGCGGGCCGACCGGATCTACCGCACCATTGCCGAGTCGGACGAGGAACTTTACTGGGGCGACAATTACCAGATCGTCCTCAGGGACATGCAGGACGGCGCTATCCGGGAGCGGAGCGACGACCAGCTCTCGGGCGGCCAGATGATGAGCGCCGTGGTGGCCCTGCGCCTGGCGCTGCTCCAGACCATCGGCGCGCGGGTGGCCTTCTTCGACGAGCCGACCTCCAATCTGGACGCGGCCCGGCGGGACAACCTGGCCCAAGCCTTCCGCGCCATCGATGTTGGGCGCGAGGAGGTTACCGAGCACTGGTACGACCAGCTGTTTCTGGTCAGCCACGACGTGGCTTTTACGGAGATTACCGACAACATGATCCAGGTCGGGGAGTAAGCCGGGCTCGCGGAATTGCAGCCTCATAGCCGACACACGAAACCCCGGGAACCAGCCGGTCCCTGGGTTTCGTCATCCGCGGGAGTACCGTGCCGTATTACTGGCCTTCCCTATGATCTCCGTGCTCTCCATGCCCCCTGGATTCTCCTCCCCTGAATCCCGGCTCGTGCCATCGTCCGCGATAGTGCTCCCGCTCTCTTTCATAGCGGTGAAATTCCTCGTCGCGGTAGCGGCGGATCTCCTCAAAACGGTGCCTGCGCAGCAGGGGCGGAAGCCGGCGGTATCCGACCCGGACCCATGGCCCGTTGTAATAGGGGCCGCGATACCAGAAGCCGCCCTGGTACAGGTAGTAATCGTTGCCGATGTATACCATGTCGTAGGGAATCCCCACCGACACGTACATGCCGAGAAACGGCGAGAAGATGAAGCGCGGGGCTGCTCTCAAGACTATCTGCGGCGGCGGGGCCGGTTCGGCGATCACCGGCACCCCGAGGTTGATGTTGAGGTCTACGCCCCCCGCCCGAGCGGGCGCGGTGAGTGAGGCGGCGGCTGCGATAATTGCCAGTGAGATCGTTAGCTGTCTTTTCATGGCATTTCTCCTTTCCGTCCACAATCATCGATCATGGAACGGCTACAGGATCGATCAATCCCAACCTACCTGTAGTATACTCCCAATGCCGCCGGCTCCGCCACCCCCACCCCCGACACCGGGTTCCCCTGGTTGCGCCGTTTGGCCGGGGGCTGCCCGTATCCCGATGGCACGGGCCTCATCATGCAAACGTAATGCATGCGCCGATAAAAAAGCCCGCCAAAGCGGGCTGAGAATGCAGATTGCCGAGAAAAGCGGGTGCACTCAGCCCATGGACACGACTCCATAACCTTCGCGCTGGAAGGGTATGTTCTGTATTAGGTCGACGTGCCAGAAGGCGAGCCGCACTTCAGAC
>DAIERH010000110.1 GCA_027346925.1 Geobacter sp. | reverse complement strand
GGGCCGGGGCGGATCGGACGTGGAGCTGTTCACATGAGCGCCGGGGATCGGAAGCGGGTGCTCATCGTCGACGACAGCGCCCTCATCCGGCAGGTTCTCCGGGTCATCCTGGAGCGCCATCCGGGCCTGGAGGTGGTGGGTACCGCCTCGGATCCCTTCGATGCCCGCGAGAAGATCAAGGCCCTGAACCCCGACGTCCTGACGCTGGACGTGGAGATGCCCCGCATGGATGGCCTGACCTTCCTGCACAAGATCATGAGCCAGCACCCCATCCCGGTGGTGATGTGTTCAAGCCTGACCGGGACAGGGAGCGAGACCGCCATGAAGGCGCTGGAGTACGGGGCTGTCGACATCATCGTCAAACCCAAGCTGGGGACCAAGCAGTTCATCGAGGAGTCGCGGGTGGGCATCTGCGATGCGGTCAAGGCCGCCGCCATGACCAAGGGCAAGCTTCGTCCGGTGTCGCGGATGCGCACGGTGACGCCCAAGCTGACCGCCGATGTGATCATGGAAAAACCGTCCTCCAAGGCCATGATCCAGACCACCGAGAAGGTGGTCGTGGTGGGGGCTTCCACCGGAGGGACCGAGGCGCTCAAGGTGTTTCTGGAGATGCTGCCCGAGAATTCGCCCGGCATCGTCATTGTCCAGCACATGCCGGAACACTTCACCGCGGCGTTTGCCAAGCGGCTGGACTCCACCTGCCGCGTCACCGTCAAGGAGGCCGAGAACAACGATTCGGTCGTGCCGGGGAGGGTGCTGATCGCGCCGGGAAACCACCATACCCTGCTCAAACGCAGTGGCGCCCGTTACTACGTAGAGATCAAGGACGGCCCGCTGGTCTCCCGCCACCGCCCATCGGTGGATGTGCTCTTCCGTTCCGCTGCCCGCTATGCCGGCAAGAATGCCGTGGGCGTGATCATGACCGGCATGGGGGATGACGGTGCGCGCGGCATGAAGGAGATGTACGACGCCGGCGCCGTCACCCTGGCCCAGGACGAGACCACCTGCGTGGTCTACGGCATGCCCCAGGAGGCTGTCAAACTGGGTGGTGTCCACAGGACCCTGGCGCTTCAGCATCTGGCCGCCGAAGTCATGCGGTCGTGTACGTAAGGTTGGGGCCATGACAACCGATTCCACTGAAAAATTTTATCTGGGACGTCAGCCGATCCTCGACCGCAAGCAGGAGATCGTGGGCTATGAGTTGCTTTTCAGGTCCGCCGGGCGTGATTATGCCGAATTCGAGAGCTATTCCCACGCCAGCGCCAGCGTGATCACCAGCGCCCTGGCCTCGTTCGGCATGCAGGAGGTGCTGGGGGGCAAGTTCGGCTTCATCAATGTCCATCTCGGCCTCCTGCTCTCGGAGATGCTGGAATTGCTCCCCATCGGCCAGTCGGTCCTGGAATTGCTGGAGGTCATCCGGCTGGACGATCGGGTAGTCGAGCGCTGCCGAGAATTGAAACAGCTCGGTTTCACGCTTGCCCTGGATGACCACGAATTTTGCCCCGAGTTTGTCGAGATCTATAACCTGGTCGATATCATCAAGGTCGATATCCTTCAGACCGAGGCGGAACGTCTTCCGGTCATCATCGAGCAGTTTCGCCGCTGGCCGTTGAAGATCCTGGCCGAGAAGGTCGAAACGGTGGAACAGTTCGAGGCCTGTTACCGCCTGGGTTTCGACCTGTTCCAGGGATACTTCTTCGAGCGGCCGGTGGTGCTCGACAAAAAGCGGATCGACGTCTCCGGCATGGCCATGCTCAAGCTTCTGCAGCAACTCACCACGGATACCGCCATCGACGAGATCGAACAGACCTTCAAGGCCAATCCCAACCTGTCCTACAACCTGCTGCGCCTGGTCAACTCCGTTGCCTTTGGCATGTGCGAAAAGATCAAGACCCTGCGGCATGCCATCACCATGCTGGGGATCAACCACCTCCGCCGCTGGGTCCAGCTCTCGCTCTTTGCCGGCAACGACAGCCGCGGCATCAACAATCCCCTGTTGGAGATGGCCGCCGTGAGGGGGCGGCTGATGGAACTGCTGACCGAGCAGAGGTGGGGGAAGCCGGCTTCCGGAGAACAGGCGGACCAGGCGTTTATGACCGGCATACTCTCACTTCTGGATGT
The DNA here is from genome assembly GCA_027346925.1 of Geobacter sp. Classification (GTDB taxonomy): domain Bacteria; phylum Desulfobacterota; class Desulfuromonadia; order Geobacterales; family Pseudopelobacteraceae; genus JACPFJ01. Next base: position 5,375 of record DAIERH010000110.1, on the reverse strand, counting down.
ACTCTTCGAGGCCCCCATGGGCGACATCATCGCCAGCCTCAACCTGACGGACGAGGTGAGTCTGGCGCTGCTTTACCGTGAGGGGTGGCTGGGTGATCTGCTGAGTCTGGCGGAGCGGCTCGAGGTCACGGATTTCGCCGCTGTTGAGCCGTTGCTCGGCCGCTGCGCCATAACCCTCGACCAGCTCTTGGCCGCCCAACTGGAGGCATTCAGTTGGCGCTCCACCGTGATGGGGCAGTGAGGGGTGCGCCTCCATGGGCAAGGGACAGGCATGTCTCCGTCCCCCTTCTGTTCCGTTTCCCTCCTTGACACCCCCCCGCTTTTGCGGTAGCTTAACACGTCCTACCGCAGGACAATCCAAAGCAGGCGTACGCATCACACACCTCTTTCATAGGTTACAGCCCGGATGAACATCACAGCAGTTATCCCCGCCCGTTACGCCTCCACGCGTTTTCCGGGCAAGGCACTGGCCGAGATCGGCACCAAGCCGATGATCCAGCACGTGTACGAGCGGACGGCCCGCGCGAGCCTGGTCGATCACGTCATCGTGGCCACGGACGACGAACGCATCCAGCAGGTGGTGACCGGCTTCGGCGGCGACTGCCGCATGACGCGGGCCGAGCACGAGACCGGGACCGACCGTCTGGCAGAGGTCGCCGTCGGGCTTGACGCCGACATCATCGTCAACGTCCAGGGGGATGAACCACTGATCGAGCCGGACATGATCGACCAGGCCATACGTCCGTTTCTTGACGATCCCGGCCTCAGGATGGGAACCCTGAAGACGCGCATCAGGTGCCTGCACGATTTTCTCAGCCCCAACGCGGTTAAAGTGGTCACCGACCGGGACAACAATGCCCTCTATTTCTCCCGTTCTCCGCTGCCGTTCTTTCGTGACAAGTGGACGGACCTCAAGGACGAATCTTTTTCCAGCGGTAAACTGCTCTGTTACAAACATGTGGGGCTCTATGTCTACCGTAAGGACTTCCTGATCGAGTTTAGCGCCATGTCACCGACCTTTCTGGAGGTGTCCGAGAAACTGGAACAGTTGCGGGCGCTGGAGAACGGCGTGGCGATCCGGGTCGTGGAGACCGAGTTCGAATCCATCGGCGTTGATACGCCCGATGACCTGGCCAAAGCCAAGGAACGCTTCAAACAACTGCAATAAGCAATTTTTTCCTTCCTACAGGAGTAATCGGTATGAAAACCAAATTCATCTTCATCACCGGCGGGGTTGTGTCCTCCATCGGCAAAGGGCTGGCGGCGGCCTCGCTGGGTGCTTTGCTCGAGGCCCGCGGGCTGCGGGTGACCATGCAGAAACTGGACCCTTACATCAATGTCGATCCCGGCACCATGTCCCCCTTTCAGCACGGCGAGGTCTTCGTGACCGACGACGGCGCCGAGACCGACCTGGACCTGGGGCACTACGAGCGTTACACCAGCGCCCGGCTTTCCAAGAAGAGCAATTTCACCACCGGCCAGGTCTATTTCTCGGTCATCGACAAGGAGCGGCGCGGTGACTACCTGGGGGGCACGGTGCAAGTGATCCCCCACATCACCGACGAGATCAAGGACAAGATCCTGGAAAACGCCAAGGGCGCCGATGTGGCGATCATCGAGGTGGGGGGCACGGTGGGGGACATCGAGTCGCTCCCCTTCCTGGAGGCCATCCGCCAGTTCCGCCATGACCGGGGGCCGGGCAACACCCTCTACATTCACGTGACGCTGGTGCCCTACATCCGCACCGCGGGCGAGTTGAAGACCAAGCCGACCCAGCACTCGGTCATGGAGCTGCGCAAGATAGGCATCCAGCCCGATATCCTGCTCTGTCGCTGCGACCGCGAACTGCCCGACGACATGAAGAAGAAGATCGGTCTGTTCTGTAACGTGGAGGAAAAGGATGTCATCCAGGTGGTGGACTCGGAACACATCTATGCCGTGCCCATGGCCCTGAACAAGGAGCGGCTGGACGAGCAGGTGGTCGATAAGCTCAACATCTGGACCAAGGCTCCCGACCTGACCCACTGGCAGGATGTGGTGGAAAAACTGCGCCACCCCAGCCACGGTGAGGTGCGCATCGCCATTGTCGGCAAGTACGTCGATCTGACCGAGTCGTACAAGTCCCTGGCCGAGGCCCTGACCCACGGCGGCATTGCCAACGACTGCCGTGTCTATCTCAAATACCTGGATTCGGAAAAAATCGAGCGCGACGGCATCGAGGGGCATCTGGACGATGTGGACGCGATCCTCGTTCCGGGCGGTTTCGGCGAGCGCGGCACGGAGGGGAAGATCCGCGCCATCGAGCATGCGCGTACCGCCAAGGTCCCGTTCTTCGGCATCTGCCTCGGCATGCAGATGGCGGTGGTGGAGTTTGCCCGCAACGTCTGTGGGCTGGCCGAGGCCTGTTCCAGCGAATTCAAACCCGATTGCGGCGCCCCGGTGATCCACCTGATGGAGGAACAGAAGTCGGTCAACAAGAAGGGGGGAACCATGCGCCTGGGGGCCTATCCCTGCCTGCTCGGCAAGGGGTCACTGGCTCACGCCGCCTACAATGCCACCGAGATATCAGAACGGCATCGGCACCGCTACGAATTCAACAACAAGTACCGCGATCTCCTCACCCAAAATGGACTGGTACTCTCGGGGATCTACACGGAAAAGGATCTGGTCGAGGTGGTGGAACTCCCCGATCACCCCTGGTTCCTGGGGTGCCAGTTTCACCCCGAGTTCAAGTCCAAACCGCTGGTTCCCCATCCGCTCTTCCGGGCCTTTGTGGGCGCGGCTTTGGCCCACCGCAACCGTACTGCGAGGTAGACCATGACCCGTGAAATAGTCTTCGGAGGAATCAAGATCGGTGGTGGGCGACCGCTGGTGCTGATTGCGGGGCCGTGCGTCATCGAATCGGAAGCGGCAACCCTGCGCCATGCCGAACGGCTGTTGACTATTTGCAACGGTCTTTCCATCCCCCTGATTTTCAAGGCGTCCTACGACAAGGCCAACCGCACCTCCATCGGCTCGTTCCGCGGGCCGGGCATGAAAGAGGGGGTACGGATTCTGGCCAAGGTCAAGGAATCGCTCGGCCTGCCGGTGCTCTCCGATATTCATTCCATCGAGCAGATCGCCCCTGCGGCCGAGGTATTGGATGTACTCCAGATTCCCGCCTTCCTCTGCCGTCAGACCGACCTGGTGGTGGCGGCCGCCAAGAGCGGACGGGTGATCAACATCAAGAAAGGGCAGTTCCTGGCGCCCTGGGATATGAAGAACGTGGCCGCCAAGGCGGCGGCCAGCGGCAACGAGAACATCATCCTTACCGAGCGGGGCGTTTCCTTCGGCTACAACAATCTGGTGGTGGATATGCGCAGTTTTCCGGTCATGCGCTCCAGCGGCTATCCCGTGGTATTCGACGCCACCCACAGCGTACAGCTTCCCGGAGGGCAGGGCGAGAGTTCCGGCGGCCAGCGGGAGTTCGTGGAATACCTCTCCCGCGCGGCCGTTGCCACGGGGATCGACGGTATCTTCATGGAGGTCCACGAAGACCCGGACAAGGCCCTCTGCGACGGCCCCAACTCCATTCCCCTCAGTGAACTGCCGGGACTTCTCAAGACCCTCAAGGCGGTTGACGCGGCCATACGATAGCTCCAGAGAACATTTTCGTTTAACACACCCCCAAACGGGACGCTGCCAGAAGGCGGCGTCCCGTTTTTTTGTCAAATTTTATTACCATCAAAATCAAATTTCTTGACATAAGTCAAAAAATCAGCAATAAGAAGACAAAAAACATCTAAAAGACCATTTTTGACCACATGTCATTCTGTTGAGAGGGAACTCTCAAATAATCCAATGCAAGGAGAAGAGAACATGATGAAACGTGTACGTGGTGCCGTAGGCCTGGTGCTGGTCCTGATCCTCGGTATGGCTTCTGTGGTCAAAGCTGAAGATGATTACAAGCAGTTCGGTGTGCGCGTCAGGGCGATCTATGTCAAGCCCAACGAATCGTTCGACGACAAACTCAGCGGGGCAAATGCCAAGGTCAGTGACGACATCATCCCCGAACTCGACCTGGAATACTTTTTCCTCAAGAATGTGTCCACGGAGCTGATAGCCGGGGTAACCAGGAACGACATCAAGCTCAATGGCTCGTTTCAGGGTTCGACCTGGCTGCTCCCTCCCACCTTGACGGTAAAATACCACCCGCTCGCTGGCGAGCTTGTCAGCCCCTACGTTGGTTTCGGCTTAAACGTAACGTTTCCCTTTAATTCCAGGCTGAATGGCGATAAAACGTTCAGCATCGACAACAGTGTGGGGTGGGCGGCCCAGGGTGGCGCGGATATCAAGATCAAGGACAATCTCTATTTCAACATCGACTATAAATACATCAATGCCGATACCAAGGTCAAAATCGGCGGCGCAAAATATGACCTTGCCCTCAATCCAAATCTTTTCGGTTTCGGGGTTGGGTATCGTTTCTGATCGGGTAGTTTGTCGTGGTTCGCAACAAAACGGGATACCGCCACTGAGCGGTGTCCCGTTTTGCTTTTCAGTACCGCCCCTGTTCTGTCACTCCGGCGACTTTTGTTTCGTCTCCCGTGATATACTGTAAAAAAAGGGAAAGGGGGATGTGGTGATGGCGTACTATGAACGGGAAACGGCCGCGACGGCAGGGTGCGACAGCAGGACATGGAGCGCCGACTGCTTGCGGGTCGATGACACGAACACGGGCACCAAGTACCTCTGCGATACCAGTGGAAAGATCGCCCTCCTTGATCATGAGGTGCACCACGAGATTTTTCCCCATGTGAGCGGAGATTCGGACAGCCTCTATTGACGGGCGGGGTACCCAGGTCCAGTCCAGTGTAGCGAAATGAAGATGTGGTGATATATGCGGGTATGGCCTGCGAAAGCGGGCCATGCCCCTTTTTCGGTCATTCGCTTTTCCGCGGATGATCCGCATCATCGTTTCTGGATCAACGATTCCGGTGTTTCGTCCCATCCCAACCAGGCTGAGTCACGAGCGGATTACGTGAGCAAACGCCGAAATTGCGCAGAAGCTTCACCAGCTTACGCGGTGGGCCCGGCGTCTTCCAGGTGAAGCTCCTTGATGGCCATCTCCCTGAGCTTGAACTTCTGGATTTTGCCGCTGGCGGTCATGGGATAGCCGTCCACGAACTTGACGTATTTGGGGATCTTGTAGTTGGCGATTTTGTCCCGGCAGAACTCCCTGACCTCTTCCTCGCCCATTTCCACTCCCTTTTTCAGCACAATGGCGGCCATGACCTGTTCGCCGTACTTGCGGTCCGGCACGCCGTAGACCTGCACGTCGGAAACCTTGGGGTGGGTGTAGAGGAACTCCTCTATCTCGCGGGGATAGATATTCT
>DAIERH010000010.1 GCA_027346925.1 Geobacter sp. | reverse complement strand
GGGATACCCATGAACGGGTCGCGGTGACTTCCCGGGACGAAATCGGCGAACTGGCCGGCACCTTCAACGTCATGGCCGACGAACTGGAACTGCGCAAGCAGAACCTGCTCGCCACCCTGGACGAACTGCGCCGTTCGCGTCTGGAGATCCTGGACGAGCGCAACTTCAAGGCCAATATCCTGGAGAGCATCTCCAGCGCCATCGTCACCTTTTCACCCGACGGGCTGTTGACCTCCATCAACGGCACCGGCCACAAATTTCTCGGCAACGATATTGCAGAAAACACGCACTTCAGGGAGGTTTTCGCAGGCTGGGGCGACATGGCCAAGCGCATCGGGCGCGCCCTGTCCACCCGATCCGGTTACGGCCGCGAACCGTTCGTAATCGACCGGGGCGCGGGCATGACCTACTTCGATGTGGGCCTGTTCCCCATCGGCAACGATGCCGAGAAGGGGCTGACCGTCACCATGCGTAACGAGACGGAAAAGGAAAAGCTGCGCGAGGAGATGATGCGCCTCGACCGGCTGGCATCCCTGGGCAAGCTGTCGGCCGGTATCGCCCACGAGGTCAGGAACCCCCTGACCGGCATCTCGCTTCTCCTGGACGACCTGCACGACAGGGCTCTGTCCGCCTCGGACGACCAACTCATGATCAAGAAGGCGCTGGCCGAGATCGAGCGCGTTGAGCGGCTTATCAGCGCCCTCTTGAGCTATTCCTCGCCGGTGCGGGCCGATTTCAGGGAAGGGGACGTGAACGCCATAGTGCACGACACCGTGCTGCTGCTGCGGCGCCAGTGCGAGCAGCGCAAGGTGCTGCTGAGGCTGGAGACGAAACCGGTCCCGATCTTCAGGTTCGACCCGGAAAAGATCAAACAGGCGCTGCTCAACATCATCCGGAACGCCCTGGAGGCGATGCCCGATGGGGGCACGGTCGCCATTGCCACCCTGGAACGGGACGGCGGCGCACTGGTCGTCATCTCCGACAGCGGGCCGGGCATCAGCCCCGATGACCTGCCGCTGATCTTCGAACCGTTCTTCACCCGCAAGGGGGCCGGTACCGGCCTGGGGCTCTCAATAACCCAGCGCATCGTAGAGGAGCACCACGGCCGGATCGGGGTGGAGAGCAGCCCGGAGCAGGGAACCCGGTTCACCATCGAACTGCCGCTGAAAGAGTTATGAATTACCAGGTCAAGTCCCCCTTTGACAATGGGGGATTTGCCTTTGATTTTTAAAACCAAATCCCCCCTGCCCCTTTAGGCCCTATGGGTCCCTTTTTCAAAGGGGGGTTCTCAAAGTGAACATAGAACCATTACGCACCTAAGGACCGACCATGGAAAAGATACTGATCATCGATGACGAGGCCTTTATCCGCGAGAACGTGGAGCGCATCCTCGGGGACCAGGGCTACCAGGTGTATGCCGCGGCCTCGGGGGGGGAGGCGCGGGAGATCGTGGCCGCCGAGGAGGTCGATCTGGCCCTCTTGGACCTCAACCTGGGCACGGAAAACGGCATCAACGTGCTCAAGGCGCTCAAGGAACTGGACCCGGACCTGCTGGTGATCATCATCACCGGCTACGGCTCGGTGGAAAGCGCCGTGGATGCGCTCAAGCTGGGCGCATTCCACTACATGAAGAAGCCGTTCAAGGCCGATGCCCTGCGGGTCATCGTCAAGCTTGCCCTGCAGACCCAGACCCTGAAGCGCGAGGTGCGCAACCTGAAGCGGACCGACGGCATCCTGCCGGGCCGTTCCCCCATGATCGGCAGGAGCACTGCCTTCAACGAGGTGATCGCCCAGGTGCGCGAGATCGCCCGCATCCCCTCCACCGTGCTGATTACCGGCGAATCCGGCACCGGCAAGGAGTTGGTGGCGCGTGCCATCCACGACCTGTCGGACCGCAAGGAAGAGGCCTTCATCGGCATCAACTGCGCCTCGATTCCGGCCAACCTGCTGGAGAGTGAACTGTTCGGCCATGAGAAGGGGGCCTACACCGGCGCCACGAGCCGCAAGCCGGGACTGTTCGAGGAGGCTCACCGCGGCACGGTATTCCTGGACGAGATCGGCGAGATGGACATGGCCATGCAGGCCAAGCTGCTGCGGGTCCTGCAGGAGCGCACCGTCCGGCACGTGGGGGGGGTCAAGGACATCTCCATCGATGTGCGGGTAATCGCCGCAACCAACCGCAACCTGCAGGAAAAGATCGCTGCCAGGGCGTTTCGCGAAGACCTGTTCTACCGCCTGAACGTCTTCCCGATCCACATCCCGCCGCTCAGGGAGCGCGGCGATGATATCGACCCCCTGGCCACGTTCTTTCTGGACGGTTTCAGCCGTGCCTTCGGCCGGGACTTCCGCGGGCTTTCCCCCGAGGCGGTGGGCCTGATGAAGCAGTACGCCTGGCCGGGCAACATCCGCGAACTTCGCAACGTGATCGAGCGCATCTGTATCATGCGCTCCGGCCCCACCCTGCTCCCCGAACATCTGCCCCCCGAGATCCGCGGGGCCCAGCAGCCACCCCACGATCAGCCAGGCTGCATGACCACGCTCCCCGAGGGAATGGGGCTCGAAGAGGTCCTGGCCGATTTCGAGCGCACCATCATTCGCAATGCCCTCGACAAGACCGGCGCCAACGTGCTCCAGACGGCAACGCTGCTGAAGATCCCCCGCGGCACCCTGCGCTACAAGATGGAGAAGTATGGGTTGTGATGTTGTGGATTGATGCGGCCGCCCCCGCCCTGCCCTAACGGAGTGTCAGCGCGGCCGGTATCGGCGGCAGATCCTTCCGCCCCGCTGCCTGCAAGGCACGATAGCTGGAATATCTGTTGAAGGTCGGCACTTTTTTCGGGGTGGCGATTTTCGGATTCGAAGCAGGCTCGATCCTTCCGGCCAGGGTTTTCCTGCTCAGGGTAATCTTTGCGTGGTAGGAAACGATCAAGCCGCCGACCGACCCTTTGACAACATGTCTGCCCGTCATCAGGTCCCCGCAATCGCCGATGACGGCACGCACGTGTGCCGGTTGGTAGACGGCTATCTGGGAAATTATGTTAAGGGTGCAGTCCGGGCTGAGCGGCTGCGTAAACGGTCCGGATCTGAAACGGCCATTGCTGACGACGATCTTGCCTTCCGCCATGTAGACCCCTCCTTCCCTGTCGGTAATGGTTGCCAGAAGCTCCGTTCCATCCGGCAGGTTTGTCGTGCCGCTGGCGGTCAACGGCACATCGTCGTTCACCGTTGCGGCCATGGTTACCTCAAGGGCCATGACATCCGATGCGGACAGGACCACCAGTAGCAGCAACAACACCCGTATGCTCATGACCCCGGACACCCTCCTGTTCCTTAAGGACCGTCACCGCGCGGAGCGGCTGTGATGCCCCATCCGTAAGCCGGCCATCATTAATCATCGCGCCTTCGGACAACAACAATCAAGTCCGGGACAATCGACACCCCTTCCATGCCCCCATGGTTTGTATCACTTTTTACGTCGTTTTTCCGCAAAAATCCTCGCACACATGCCTGACCGGCTGTCAAGACGGATAGTCAGTGCGTCACACCCGGCAGGCCGGGCTTCCCAGCCCCCGCCCCCGGCTGATTTCAGCCACCGGCATGGCCTTTTTTCGCCACTTGGGCCAGTCATTATTACGCCCGACAATCATTTAATTACAAATCATCCGCTTTACCGGCAGGATATAATCATATATACTTCTGGCATTTCAGTTGCAGCATATAGAACATTGTCTCAAACATTAACTATTTCCCCCCACACATCCACCACCAACCAAAGGAGGCAACGCATGATGAAAAAGATTGCACTGGCAGCACTGGCACTCACCCTGGCGGTTCCGGGCGTCTCATTGGCGGCTAAAGTAAAAATCGGTTTTATCAACACGATTACCGGAGCCGAGGCCCCCATTGGCGAAAATCTGACCAACGGCGTAACCATGGCCCTGGAAGACCTCAAGAAGAAAGGTATCGACGTTGAGTTGATCAAGGAAGACGATACCGGCAAGCCGGAAAAATCCCTCTCAGCCTTTGAAAAACTGGCCACCCGGGACAACGTGGCAGGCGTGGTCGGCCCTTACACTTCGGCCTGCGCAAACGCGGTTGCCAGCCAGGCCGACAGGTACAAAGTGCCCCAGGTGATCCCGGCGGCGGCCAAAGAGGAGATCACACGCAAGGGGTATAAATACGTCTTCCGCCTCAACGCCCCCGCGGATGTCTATTCATCCGTGCTCATGGACGCGATCATGACCGTGGACAAGCCGAAAACCATCGCCTATGTCTACGCCAATACCGATTTCGGCATCTCCACGGTAAAGACGGCAAAGGAATATGCCAGGAAGCTGGGAATACGTGAAGTTGCCGACGAGAAATACCTGAAAGGGGCCCCAGATTTCCGCTCCACCCTGACCAAGATCAAGACCCTCAAGCCGGACCTGGTCTTCATGGTTTCCTACGAGGTGGACGCCATAACCCTCATGCGGCAGTCACGCGAGATCCGCCTCACCCCCAAGGCGTTCCTGGGCGCAGGCGCAGGCTTCACCACTGCCCAGTTCCTGGCCCAGAAAATGATTTCCAACCTGGTTTTCTCAAGCACCCAGTGGACCGAGGACGTCAATTGGCCCGGCGCCCGTAACTTCTACAATCGCTACAAGGCAAAATTCGGCAAGGAACCTTCCTATCACGCCGCCTGCGCCTATGAAGCCATGATCATCATGGCCGAAACGGCCGCCAAGAACGGCGGCAACCGCGAAAAGACCCGTGCGGGTCTGAAATCGGGCCAGTGGAACGGCATTATGGGCGAGGTCAAGTTCAGCGACTATGCCGGCTACACCAACCAGAACAATCACCCGATGCTGGTCCAACAGGTCCAAAACGGCCGCTACGAAACCGTTTACCCGGCCAAGTTCGCGACCAAGAACCCCATCTACCCCTTCAAGTGGTAATTGATGCAGATGACCGAGGGGGGTGATCCCCGCATCGCCCCTCCCACTTATCACTTCCCCTTTCGGGAGAAACTTAGATGACCCTTTTTCTGCAATCCCTTATCAGCGGCATCCTGATCGGCGGTGTATACGCCCTGATCGGCATCGGCCTGACCATCATCTTCGGCGTCATGCGGGTCATCAATTTTGCCCACGGCGACATCATGATGGTCGGCATGTACATGACCTATTTCCTGTTCACACTGTTTGGGATCGACCCCTTCGTTTCGGTGCTCGTTACCATTCCATTGATGTTCGTCTTCGGCGCGATACTGCAGAAGCTGTTCATCAACCGCATCCTGGGGGCGCTGCCACAAAACCAGATCCTGCTCACCATAGGCCTGGGGCTGATCATGAGCAACAGCATGATGCTGGCCTTCACCTCTGACTATAAGATACTGACCACGTCATATTCTTCCTCCAGTTACCGTCTGGCAGGTCTGTCCGTGTCCAAGCCGCTGGCTATTTCGTTCCTGATCACGGTGGTGATTACGGCTGCGCTGTACCGGTTCCTGATGAAGACCGACACCGGCCAAGCCATTCGCGCCACGGCGCAGGATCGCGAAGCGGCCCAACTGATGGGAATCAACGTCAAATGGATGTCAATCCTGGCCTTCGGCATCGGCGCTTCAATGGCCGGGACCGCCGGGGCACTGATCTCGCCGACCTACTACATCTTTCCCCAGGTCGGCAGCGCCTTCACCCTCAAGGCCTTTGTCATCACGGTTCTGGGTGGCATGGGGAGTATCGTCGGCGCCACGCTCGGCGGCGTAATCATCGGCGTGGTGGAATCGATGGGTGCCGCCTACATATCGTCCGACTGGAAGGACGTCGTGGTGTTCGCCATATTCCTGCTGGTACTGCTCGTCAAGCCGTCCGGGCTGATGGGCACATCACGAACCTGAGCGGAGGCCGATACCCAATGACTCGTTTCAGTATTTTCACTAACCGCCGCGGCGCCTCTCCCCTTGCGCTGATTGCGTTCGTTGTGATCGTCTGCCTGCTGTTCGCCTTTCCCAGCCTTGTGGAAAGCCCCTATAGCCGGCATATCATGGTCCTTTTGTTTCTCAGCACCATCATGGGGGAAAGCTGGAATATCATAGGCGGCTACACCGGCCAATACTCCGTAGGCCACGCAGCCTACTTCGGCGCAGGGGCCTACGGCACCATGATCGTCATGAACGCCTCCCAGTTCGATGCGGACAAACTGCTCGAACTTCAGGATCTGGCCAAGGACTCCCGCTTGAGTTCACTTCTGCTGAGCGCCCATGACCTGCACCCCTGGACGGGTGTACTCGTGGGCATGGTTGCCGCCCTGCTCCTGTCTTTGATAATCGGCAGCATCTGTTTCCGGCTGCGGGGCCCCTATTTCGTCCTTGCCTCCATAGCTGTGGCCGAGATTGTCCGCATCACCGTCCTGAACCTCGCCGACCTTACCCAGGGCGCCGAGGGGATCCTGATATCCACGCTGCCCCCCTTGACTATCGGGAATACGGTCATCACGGATTTCAGCAACAATGTTCCCTTCTACTACATAGGCCTGCTCCTGGTACTGCTCACCATATTCGTGACCTGGCTGGTTCAGAATTCCAAGTTGGGCTATTTTTTCCAGGCCATTCGCGAGGACCAGGATGCGGCCCATTCACTGGGAATCAGCCTGACCTTCCACAAGAATGCGGCCCTGGCCCTTTCTGCCGTGCTGACTTCGCTGGCGGGCAGTTTTTACGCCATCTACATCAAATTTGTCGATCCGACCACCGTGCTGTCCCTGGACCTTTCCGTGCAGATCGTCCTGATCAGCATCATCGGCGGTATCGGCACCATCTTTGGTCCCGTGGTCGGTGCGCTGGTTCTGGTGCCCCTCTCCGAGGTTCTGCGCAGCAACCTGATCGGCGAAAGCCTGATATCGTCAGGCATGGTCAACTCCGACTCCGCCTTCGGCCACTTCCTGACGGAGAACCTCTCCCACGCCCATGTGCTGATCTACGGCATCCTGGTGGTGGTTGTGATCCTGTTCATGCCGGATGGCGTTCTCGGGTTCTTCAAGTCCATGGTGGCAAAGAAACGCAAGGAGGCAGCCTGATGGCCATTCTCGAGATCAAGCACGTCAGCAAGTTTTTCGGCGGACTGGCGGCTAACTCCGATGTCTCCTTCCAACTGGAGCAGGGCATGATCATGGGGCTGATCGGTCCCAACGGAGCCGGCAAGACCACCCTGTTCAACTGCATCACCGGCTACTATCCCCCCTCCAGGGGGGAGATAGTCTTCGACGGCCGACGGATGAACGGTCTGCAGCCCAATAAGGTCTGCAAGCTGGGCATGGTCCGAACGTGGCAGAAGGTGCGTCCCCTGGCCAAGATGAGCGTGGTGGACAACGTCATGGTCGGGGCCCTGTGCCACACCAACTCGCTCAAAAAGGCCCGGGAAATGGCCATGGAACAGATCAGGGTGGTGCGGCTGGAACACCGGACCGATTTTAACGCAGGTGGCCTGCCCATCGGCGAACGCAAGAAGCTGGAGGTGGCCCGCGTCCTGGCGACCCAGCCCAAGCTGCTGCTCCTGGACGAGGTCATGGGCGGACTCAACCCAGCCGAGAGCGAGGAGGTCATTCAACTGATCCTGGACATCAGACGGCTGGGCATCACCCAGATGGTGATCGAACATGACATGAAGGCCATCATGCGCATTTCCGACCGGATTGTGGTCCTCAACTCGGGTGAAAAGCTGGCCGAAGGGGCTCCGGGGGAAATCGTCAAAAATCCCGAAGTCGTGGCTGCGTATCTGGGGAGCGAATAAACAACGAGGTTTTCATGCTTACCATTGACAAACTCAATTTCAGTTACGGTGATCTGAAGGTCCTGTGGGACATCGACCTGCTGGTCAACGAGGGGGAGATCGTTTCCGTGGTCGGCGCCAACGGGGCCGGAAAGTCCACCACGCTCAAGAACATCTCACGTCTGGTGAAGCCCACATCCGGCACCATCCGCTTCAACGGCGAGGAGCTGAATGCCCTGGAATCCCATCAGGTGGTGGAACGGGGCATCGTGCAGGTGCCGGAGGGGCGCAAGATATTCCCCGAGATGACTGTCCTTGAGAACCTGGCCATGGGTTCGTACATCAAAAGTGCCAGAAAGGATCGCGAGGCCAATATCGAGCGGGTCTTCGGCATGTTTCCCCGCCTCAGGGAGCGCAAAAAGCAGTTGGGCGGCACCATGTCCGGCGGCGAGCAGCAGATGCTGGCCATTGCCCGGGGGCTTATGTCGAACCCGAAGCTGCTGCTGCTGGACGAGCCCTCCCTTGGACTTTCACCATTGTTTGTTAAAATTATCTTCGAGATCATCCAGGAGATAAATCGCCAGGGTGTCACCATCCTGCTGGTGGAGCAGAATGTCTTCCAATCCCTGAAGATCGCGCACCGCGCCTACGTGCTGGAGACCGGCCGGGTGGTCCTCTCCGGCACGGGCGGCGAGTTGCTGAACAACGACCACGTCAAGAAGGCGTTTTTGGGGATGTGAACCACCCAACCCCTTCCTTATCAAGGAGGGGGCTTTGGCTCCCCTCCTGGTTCAGGAGGGGGTTGGGGGTGGTCAGGTTTTTCTACGAACAGGTCATACGAAAGGAACAACCATGCAAACCGTCGCACAATGGATGACGAAAAACCCCATCACCATAGACAAGGATGCCTCGATCATAGAGGCCATCCATCTGCTCAAGGAAAAGAACATCCGACGCTTGCCGGTCACGTGCAACGGCAAGTTCTGCGGCCTGATCACCGACCGGATGATCAAGGAGTACTCGCCCGGCAAAGGCACCCCCCTTGACACCTGGGAAGTTCACTACGTGCTCTCCAAGGCCAAGGTGTATGACGCAATGAACCCCACCCCCTACACGATCACCCCTGATGCCCCGCTCTGCCGGGCCGCACAACTGGTACACGACAAAAAGCTCTACGGCCTGTGCGTAACCGATGCCGAGGGGGATCTGGTCGGTCTCCTCACCACCACCAATTTCATGGAGGCGCTGATCGCCATCTGCTCCCTTCAACAGCGCTGATCCGCCCCCGTACGCTGCCGGTTGGCCAAACGAGCTAGCGTTTCTGTTTCACCCGCGGGTCCATCGCGTCCCTCACCCCTTCACCCAGCAGGTTGTAGGCCAGGACCGTCACCAGTATCGCCAGGCCCGGAAAGAGCGACAGCCACCAGGCAAACTCGATGTAATCCTTGCCCGAGGTCAGGATATTGCCCCAGCTTGGTGTGGGCGGCTGCACGCCGATGCCGAGGAACGACAGGGCCGATTCGGTCAGGATGGCCCCGGCGATCCCCAGGGTGGCGGCCACCAGCGCCGGCGAGACGGCATTGGGCAGGATGTGGCGGAAGATGAGGCGCCGGTCGGAGCAGCCGATGCAGCGGGCCGCCATGATGTAGTCCATCTCGCGGATGGAGAGGACTTCCGCCCGCACCAGCCGCGCCACCCCCATCCAGCCGGTCAGGCCGATGATGATCATGATGTACCAGATGGACGGCCGCAGAAAGGTGATCACCGCCAGGATCAGGAAAAAGGCCGGGAAGCAGAACATGATGTCCACCACCCGCATCAGCAGGCTGTCGATCCAGCCCCCGTAGAACCCCGCCAAAAGGCCTATCAGCGTGCCGATCAGCACGGCGATGCCGGCCGCCACGAATCCCACCAGGAGCGATATCCGCGCCCCGTAGACCACCCGGCTGAACACGTCCCGCCCCAGGTCGTCGGTGCCGAACCAATGCCCGAGCGAAGGCGGGGCCAACACCTCCCAGGCATTGATCTCGTTGGGACTGAACGGCACGATCAGGGGTGCAATCAGGGAAACCACCAGCAGGAGCAGAACAACCACGCCGCCGGCCACGGCAAAGCGGTTGCCGGCCAGGCGCGGCCAGAACACGGCGCGGATGTAGGAGTGTGGCCCGATCATTGGGCACCTCCCCCGTGCCGGATGCGCGGGTCGGCCAGGGCATAGCAGACATCGGCAACCAGATTGCCGATCAGGGTCAACAGGGCCCCGATGATCAGGATTCCCATCACCACCGGATAATCCCGGGACATGACCGACTGGTAGAAGAGTTGACCCATGCCGGGTATGGAGTAGATCGACTCGAAGATGACGCTGCCGCCGATCAGGCCGGGGATCGAAAAACCGGCCAGGGTGATCAGCGGCAACAGGGCGTTGCGCAGGGCATGCTTGTAGATCACCACCCGTTCCGGGAGTCCCTTGGCCCGGGCCGTGGTGATGTAGTCCTGGCCGATGACGTTCAGCATGGAGGAGCGCATGTAACGGGACATGCCGGCCAGGCTGCCGAAGGAGGCCACCATGATCGGCATGACCAGGTGCTTGGCCATGTCCCACAGGTAGCGCGGTATCCCATAACTGTCGCTGCCCAGGGTATGAAGGCCCGAGATGGGGAGCCAGCCAAGCTTCACCCCGAACAGGTACATGAGCAGGAGCGCCAGCCAGAAGGTGGGCACGGCAAAACCGATGAAGACGAAGACCGTGATCCCCTTGTCCAGCCAGGTGTCCCGATGGGTGGCGGCCATGATGCCGATGGGAATGGCCAGGCCGAATTCCAGCAACAGGGCGATGATGTTGAGGGACAGGGTGATGGGCAGGCGCTCCCTGATCTTGGCGGTGACCGGCCGGTTATCCGGGGAGAACGAGCGCCCCAGGTCGAGCCGCACCAATTTGCCGACCCAGTCCGCGTACTGGACATGCAGCGGCCGGTCCAGGCCGTAAAACTTGCGCAGCCGCTCCCGTGCCTCCTTGCCCACCTTGGGATTCATGGCCATCTGCATCTCCACCGGCTCGCCCGGCGCCAGATGCACCACCGTGAAGGTGATCAGGGTGATCCCCAGCATGAGCGGGATCAGCATCAGAATACGTTTGAGGAGATAGGTCGCCATTCAATACACCTGCTCCGCCTTGGGCACGTACCAGTGGATCTGGTTGTAGCCGATGCCGGCGGGGGCCGGCTTCACCCCGCGAATACGACTCGAAACCACCGGCAGGGCGTCCGGCACGTACAGGAAGGTATAGGGCTGTTCATCGGCCAGGATATCCTGGATACGGAAATAGGCCTTTTTCCGCTTTTCAATGTCAAAGGTTGAGCGCCCCTCCACCAACAGGCGGTCCACCTCGGCGTTTTTGTAACCTATGAAGTTGAGCTCGCCCGGATTGGTCTTGCTGGAATGCCAGATATCATACATGTCCGGGTCCTGGGAGGTGTTCCACCCCAGCATGACCACCTGGAAGTTCCCCTTGTCCACGAACTCCTTCAGGAAGGTGGCCCACTCCACCACGCGTATCCGCACGTCGATGCCCACAAACCTGAGCCGCTGCTGGACAATCTGGGCCGTTAAGAGCCGCTGCTGGTTACCCTGGTTGGTCAGGATGGTAAAGCTGAACGGTTTTCCGTCCTTGACCAGGATGCCGTCGCTGTTCTTTTCCCGCCAGCCGGCCTGGGCAAGGAGCTCGGCCGCATGCCTGGGGTCGTAGGCGATGTCCTTCACGTGGGGGTTGTAGGCCCAGCGGCCGGGGATGATGGGACCGACCGCCTTTTGCCCCATGCCGAACAACACGCCGTGGATCAATTCCTCCTTGTTGATGGCGGCGGTCAGGGCCTGGCGGACGCGCTTGTCCGTGAAGAGCGGATGGCGCAGGTTGTACCCCATGTAGACATATCCGGAGGAAGGGTAGCGATACTTATTGAAGCGCGCGGTAAAGCGGGTCGATGTGGTCTGGCGGGCAAACTGCACCGGCGTCAGGTTCATCAGGTCCACGGCCCCGGCCTTGAGTTCCATGTACATGGTGGAGGTGTCGGGGATGATGCGGTAGATGTAGCGGTCGATCCAGGGCCGCCCCTCGAAGTAGTCGTGGTTTGACTCCAGCACGACCTTCTGGCCGGCAACCCACTCCTTGAAGCGGTAGGGACCGGTACCGACCGGCTTTCTGGCCAGCGGGCTCTTGGTGATATCCTGCCCCTCCAGCAGGTGGGCCGGCAGGATGGCAGCCCCCCATGATGCCAGGGCCGGTGCGTACGGTGCGCCGTAAGTTACCCTGACCGTGTAATCATCGGGTGCCGTGATGCTTTTGACCTGTTTGAAGTCCTCGGCATAGGCGGTGGGGGTCTTTGGATCGATCACGACCCGGTAGCTGTAGAGCACGTCGCGGGCGGTGAACGGGGCGTTGTCGTGCCATTTTACCCCCCTGCGGAGGTGGAAGGTAATGGTGAGGCCGTCCCTGGCGATATCAAAGGATTCCGCCAGGTCGCCGACGATGTTCAGGTCCTTGTCGTACTTGACCAGGCCGTTATATATCTGTCCGGCAACGGCAAGGGAGGCGGCGTCGGAGGCAAGGACCGGGATCAGGGTGGAGGCCTCGCCGATGGTCCCCTCGACGATGGCGTCTCCATAGGCCGGACTTATGTCCTTCGAGCCGACCTGCTTCGGCTGCGGAGCTGGCTGGGAACAGGCAGCGGCAAGGGCGACCAGCGCTAGCACGAACCAGCGGGCCGGCCTCATCGCTCGCCATGCTCCCCTTTGATCCGGCGGATCTTGTCGATCAGATCCTTGCGCCCCTTGTCGTGCTCCAGGGCATTGGTATAGGCCTTCAACGCCCGTTTATAGTTGCGGCGGGCCAGATAGGCATCCCCCAGGTGTTCCGCAATGGTCGAATCGTCGTCAACCAGGCCCGCTGCCTCTTCCAGATACTTGACCGCCTCGTCGTAATTCTTCAGCTTGTAATAGACCCAGCCGAGGCTGTCCAGGATAAAACCGTCGTTTGGCCGCAGGGCGACCGCCTGCTTTATGTACTCCAGCGCCTCATCCAGATGAATGCCCATCTCTGCATAGGTGTAACCGAGAAAGTTGAGCGCCTGCACATCCTTCGGGCTCAGGCTGAGCACCCGCTTCATGGCTTCGATGGATTCCTGTTTCCTGCCCAGTTTGTCAAGCAACACACCCAGCCGGAAATGGAGTCGCGGCTCCTTGTCGAAGCCCTTCTCTTCCGCATTCAGGAGCACCGCAAGTGCCTCTTCCGTCCTTCCCGTTGTTTCATACAATGCGGAGAGATTCAGGTAGAGTTCGATCTGGTCCGGATTGGCGGCAATGGCATCCTTGAGGATTTTCATCCCTTGATCCACTTTGCCCTGCTCCTTGAGAATGAACGCGATATGGCCGACCGCATCGATATAGGCGGGCGAACCGGGAGTGATCTTGGCAAATTCAGCCTGGGCACGGTCAAAATCGCCCTTTTCCTCGTAGGCCATGCCCAGGTAGAGCCTGATCTGGGGGGCGGCGGGATCTTTATCGAGCAGTTCATTGAAGACCTTGATGGCCTCATCGTACTGCTCCAACTCCAGATAGACGAGGCCGATCTTGCGCTGGGTCTCCTGGCCGCCCAGACCGGATTCAAGGGCAACATTGAGGTATTCCAGGGCCTCCTCGAACCTGCGCTGCTGGATCAGGAGCTGAATCAACCGCTGCAGGACATCCGTCCGATTCTCGTCCTCATCAACGATACCCCGATAGACCTTGATGGCCTCGGAATAATCACCCAGCGCCTCATAGGTGGCGGCCATGTCGAGAGATGCCTGGGTGAAATCCGGCCGCAGTTCCAGCGTCTTCTTAAAATACGTCACAGCCTCACGATACAGCTTCATCTGGCTGTAGGTCCGGCCAAGATAGAAATACCCCAATGCCGAGTCGCTGTTCCGCGCCACCAATTGCTTGAGGGTGGAGACCGCCTCCTCGTACTCGTACGAACGCAACAGGGAGATGACAAGTTGCAGATAGGCATCTTCCTTGGTCGGATCCAGTTTGATCGCCGTGCGCAGGTAATCGGCGGCCTCCTTGTCCTTTCCGGCCGACGCCATGATGGCGCCGGCCATGACATAGGGCTCGCGATAGGATGGATCGAGCTTGATCGCCTTGTTGATGTATTCCATCGCCTCGGGCACCTGTCCGATCCTCACCTTTATCTCGGCAATGGCCGTGTAGAGAAAGGCCGACTGCGGATCGAGTTCGAGGGCATCGCGCAGAAAGATCAGGGCAGCAGGGTAATCACCCTCGTTGCTTGCCAGATGGGCGCGGGAGTACAGATACAAGGCACGGGCACGGTTGTCGTGAAATACCGGCGAGGTTGGGTTGTCAGGACTCGGCAGATTTCCGAACGCAGCACACGAGGAAAGCATCGCGCTACACAGAAGTATGATCAGGTATTTTGGCATTGCCGGGGCTATCCGTTCATGAATAAAGTGTAGTAAAACCTAACATGAAACCATACCAGCGTCAAACGATTATCATATCGCCCAATAGCTTGCGGATAGGGTGTTTTGATGGTACTCTTTCAGCGGAAACGAGGCGTTGCGATGATGCGGACCATGATAAAATCATTATTGAAGAGAGAGGCCTACCCCGAGCCCACTCTTTCCGTGGAAATGGTGCAAACGCACGTCTCGTGGATATTTCTCACCGATACCCACGCCTATAAGGTCAAAAAGCCGGTTGACTTCGGGTTTCTCAACTTTTCGACCATCGACCGCCGCAGATTTTACTGCAACGAGGAGGTGCGGCTCAACCGCAGGCTCTGCCCGGAGATCTACGAAGGGGTGGTGGAGGTGCGGGAGACCCCGGCCGGCGCCGCCTTCCACGGAGAAGGCCCGGTCATCGATTATGCCGTCAGGATGCGACGCCTGCCGGCGGAACGCATGTTGGACCGCCTGGTGGCAAAAGGGGACATATCATCCGCCGATATGGCTAACGTGGCCCGCATCATAGCCGATTTCCACCGTAACGCCCCCACTTCTCCCGCCATATCCGTCTACGGACAGCTTGACCGGATCATGTTCAACTGGCAGGAAAACTTCGAGCAGATGGTCACCTTCGAGGATACGACCCTTAGCGCGGAGGAACTGGCAATGATCAGGACGTGGGCATCCTCGTTCGCCGCGGAAAACGCGGACCTTTTCGACCAAAGGGTCGCCGAAGGTTTTATCCGTGAATGCGACGGCGACATCCACCTGGAAAATATCTGCATGACCGACGGCAAGGTCTGCATCTTCGACTGCATAGAGTTCAACGAACGCTTCCGCTGTTGCGATACCGCGGCCGATGTGGCCTTTTTGCTGATGGACCTGGATTATCACGGACGCCACGACCTGGCAGAGGTGGTGATCGCGGCCTACCGGGAGGCTTCGGGCGACAACGGCATGATGGAGTTGATCGATTTCTACAAGATATACCGTGCCTTTGTACGGGGTAAGGTGGAAAGCTTCCGCCTGAACGACGGCGGCATCGATCTGCATGAACGGGAGTTAGCCAGGGGCAAGGCCGTCAGGTATTTCAGACTGGCGCGCGGCTATATCGAACGGCGCCGGTTGCGCCCGACCCTGTTCATTACCTGCGGAGTGATGGGGAGCGGCAAGAGCTCCCTGACCGGTCAACTCGCCTTTGAACTGGGGATTGCCTGTTTCAATTCCGATGTCATCCGCAAACGTCTGGCCGGCATCCGGCCCGATACTCCCGCACCCGCTGACTACGGCACGGGACTGTATGATCGCCAAACCGGCACGGCTACCTATGCCGAACTGCTTCGCCTGGCCGATACGGAGCTTGGGGCGGGACGTTCGGTGATCATTGACGCCAGCTTCATGCGCCGGGCTGACCGCGCCGAGTGCAGCGCCCTGGCCGGGCGCCGCAGTGCGGCATGCGTCATCCTGCACGTCGTCTGCGGCGAATCGGAACTCCGCCGCAGATTGACGGAACGCAGTACATCGGGCACATCCGTATCTGATGGGCGGGTGGAACTGCTCGACAGGCAGCTACAGGAATTCGAGCCGCCGGATACCGGAGAGGGTAGGCTCATTACCGTCACTTCCGCCGGAGAACCCGCGTTCCTTACCAGCGCAGTCTACGGGAGGCTTGGCTGACATGCCGAAACATCTGCGTCAACAACTCATGCATCGGCTGCAGATGCCGGAATCATGGGTGATCTTTTTCATCATGGGCATCATCATGATGAACTTCCCCTTCATGGACATCTTCAACAAGGCCAGCACCGTCCTCGGTTTCCCGCTCATGTTTCTCTATCTCTTCATCGGCTGGGCGATGTCCATCCTTGTCATCTACCTCTTCACCATCGCCGTCGGAAACTCCGATGACAAACACCGGGAGACGAATCAACCGTGAAAGCCGGCCTTGTCCTAGCGGCATTCATATCGCTCTGCTACACCGCGCTGATCTTCCTGATAGCCTTGTACGCCCATCACCGCAAGGAAACCGGCCGCAGCATCATCGCCAACCCGTACGTCTATTCTCTCTCCATCGCGGTCTACTGCACCACATGGACCTTTTACGGCAGTGTGGGCAGGGCCGCCACCATCGGCATCGACTTTGTGCTGATCTACCTCGGCCCGACCCTGACCGCCTTTTCCTGGTTTTTCGTGCTGCGCCGCATCGTCCGGATCAGCAAGGAGAACAACATCACCTCCATCGCCGACTTCATCAGCCTGCGCTACGGCAAATCGCTCTGGTTGGGCGCACTGGTAACCCTGATCGCCATCCTGGGGATCATGCCCTATATAGCCCTGCAGATAAAGGCGGTTTCCACCAGCTTTTACCTGATCAGCGGGTTTCGGGGGGAAAGCATCCATCTCCCCCGCGGCGGCGCGGAAGTGACGCTTCCCAGCGGGCTGCTGCTGGCGGTCATCCTGTCAGTTTTCAGTGTTATTTTCGGCGCCCGCAGACTGGTGTCGTCCGAGCGGCACGAAGGGTTGATAGCGGCGGTGGCCTTTGAATCGCTGGTCAAGCTGGTAAGCCTGCTGGGGGTCGGACTGTTTGTAACCTACCAGCTCTTCGACGGGTTTAGCGACATATTCACCCGTTTCCACAAGATGCAGCCCGAGCTTTTCGCCCGACTGTTCACCCTTGGCAGCGCCGTCAACGACCCGGATTACATCTCTTCCTTCAGCATGCTGTTCATGTCCATGGGCGCAATCATGCTGCTCCCGCGTCAGTTTCACGTCATGGTGATCGAAAACTCGGACGAAAGCCACATAACCAAGGCCATGTGGCTTTTTCCGGCTTATCTGTTCCTGATCAACCTGTTTGTCATGCCGATCGCCCTGGGAGGTATTCTCGCCACGGGAAGCGCCGTGGGAGCAGACTTTTTCGTCATCAACATCCCGCTTGTCAGCGGCCATGACGGCATCGCCATGCTGGCCTTCCTGGGAGGGCTCTCGGCCGCAGCCGGCATGGTGATGGTGGAGGCGGTGGCCATCTCCACCATGCTGCTCAACCATATCTTCATGCCGGTCATCGTCCGCTTCACCCCCCAGGCCTGGTTCCCGCTCCTGCTGATCAATCTGAAACGCCTGGGAATCTTCCTGGTGATCTTTCTGGGCTATTTTTATTACCGCATCGTGGGCGACACCTTCATGCTGGTCAACATGGGGCTGATCTCCTTCTCCGCTGCCACGCAGTTCCTGCCGGCCATGCTGGGCGGACTCTACTGGCGGCGCGGCAACAAGGCCGGCGCCATCACCGGTATCCTGCTCGGCTCCCTGACCTGGTTCTACACCCTCTTGCTCCCTTCCTTCATCCGCTCGGGCTGGATCGGCGCGGACCTGCTTGCCTCGGGACCGTTCGGCATCGGCCTGCTCAAGCCGACCGCACTGTTCGGCCTGTCCGGCATGGATCTGTGGAGCCACTCCCTGTTCTGGAGCATGCTGTTCAATATCGGCGGTTATATCACCTGCTCGATCCTGCTCAGACAGGACGAGCGTGAATACGACCAACTGCGCAAATTCACCGGCATGTTCGATCTGTCGCGCGGCTACCGCCATGCCGAGACCAAACGCCTTTCCAAGCCGGTCACCATAACCCAGTTCGTCAACCTGATGTCAAAATTCATCGGCGAGACCGAGGCGCGCGGGGCGATCTTCGCCTATATCGGCGACCGCGAAATCGACGCCGTCGGGAATGTCTCCGAGTTCGAACTCCCAAACCTGAAGCGCTTCACCGAAAAAACCCTGGCTGGTTCGGTCGGTGCGGCAGCGGCCGGCGCCATCGTGGACAGTTTCCTGTCCGACATGGGTTCCCGCATGGAATCGGTCTACGACATCTTCAGCAATGTCAAGACCTCGCTGGATCAAAGCCGCGAGGCGCTCTTCGTCCGTTTGAAAGCATCCGAAATCATCAATCGCACCCTTGACCTGCAGATCATCATGGACGACCTTTTGAACCTGCTGCTCAAGGAATTCAAGCTGGACGCCGTCATCATCCAGCTCCGCACCGCTGACGGCGACCTGACGGTCAGGAGTTACCAGGGAACCAATCGCCGGCCCATAAACCAAAAACACTGGTTCATGGAGAGCAAACCCTATTGCGATATGGCACTTGTTGACCGCAAGGCCCATTTCGTCAACGACACCTCGCTGGCGGCCGGCACCGTTGCACTGGAACGTACCATCGGCGAAGGGATCGTCTCCTGTGCCCACATCCCGATCTTCCGTGAAGGGGAACCGTCTCTCGGCATCATGTCGGTCTTTTCCAAGTCAATCCCCGGGCTCTTCACCGAGGAGTTCCTGGGGCTCCTCTCCAGCCTGGCCGGACAACTGGCCCAGGCGGTCACCATTGTCCGTGAAATGGAGGCCAGGGAACGGGAGCGGATTCAAAAGGAGCAGGCCCAACTGGAACATGCCCGCGTGCTGCGGGACATGGAGATCGCCCAGCAGATCCAGATGTCGCTCCTGCCCGGCTCGGCGCCGGAACTGTTCGGCATCGACATGGCCGGACGCTGCATCTCGGCCGCCCATGTGGGGGGTGACTATTATGACTTTTTTCAGTATAATGACCACAGCGTTGATCTGCTGATTGCCGACGTATCCGGCCACAGCGTGGGTGCGGCCCTGATCATGTCCGAGGTGCGCACCCTGTTGCACGCCCAGGCCAATTCCGCCCTCAATGCCAGCACTATCCTGCAGACCCTCAACAACCAACTCTACGAGGATCTGACCCGCGCCGAACTGTTCATCACCATGTTTTACGCCAAATACAATTCAGCCACCGGCCGGCTCACCTACGCCAATGCCGGCCACAACCAGCCGCTCGTCAGGCGCACCGGTGAATCGTCCTGTATCAGGCTGGATGCCGAGGGGCTGATCATGGGGGTG
Organism: Geobacter sp.; assembly: GCA_027346925.1. Taxonomy (GTDB): domain Bacteria; phylum Desulfobacterota; class Desulfuromonadia; order Geobacterales; family Pseudopelobacteraceae; genus JACPFJ01. The sequence continues at coordinate 5,232 of DAIERH010000010.1, read as the reverse complement.
AAAAAGTCCGTCGTGTTCGAGGAGCGCGGCATTGAGTTGCTGAAAGGGGACGTGGTGCTGTTCTACACCGATGGCGTGAATGAGGCGATGAACCCCCAGGGTGAGCTGTTCGGGACCGAACGGATCTGCGAACACCTGGGCAGAGTGACTCACCTTTCGGTTACGGAGATCATCGATTCATTCTATACAACGGTAACCGAATTTACGGAATCCGATACCTTGCAGGACGATATATCACTGGTAGTACTCAAAATTCATTAGGCAAGAGGGGTAACGACACATGAATCTGAAGACGGAAGCAAACGGCAACCTGATGGTGATCTTCGTGCGTGAGGAGCGTCTCGATGCGCACAACTCCGAGGAATTGAAGGCAGAGATGAACCGGCTGTTCGAGGGAGGGGCAAAGGATATCCTGATAGACCTGAAGGAGGTGCGCTTTATCGACAGTTCGGGGCTGGGCGTACTGGTATCCGGCTTCAAGAACGCCTCGACGCGTCAGGGCAGCCTCAAGCTGTGCGGGCTTCAGGCCCAGGTCAGGTCCATGTTCGAGTTGACCCGCCTGCACCGCGTGTTCGATATATTCCAAACCGTGGACGAGGCACTGGAGAGCATGTAAATGTAACGCCATCACAGATGACAGAAAACCCATTCCCACCGTGCGAGGGAATCATGAAGAATAAGATAGACCTGGAAATAACCGTCCCCAACCAGACCCGCTACCTGAGTCTGATCGGCAAGATCGGCGAGGATCTGGCCCGGGTGGTGGACAATTTTCGCGGTGACCGCGAGGCGCTCGCCCATCATCTCAACATGGTGCTGACCGAGGCCGTGGTCAACGCCATCAAGCACGCCAACGCCGCGGATCCCCACAAGGAGGTGCAGATCCGCATCAGCATCTCCGACAGGGAACTCTACATCAGGGTCTTTGACCATGGCCGGGGGTTCGACCTGAATACGGTGCCGCCCCCTCTTTTCAACGCCGCACAGATCGAAGAAAAGGGTCGCGGCATCTTCATCATCAGGTCGCTGATGGATTCGGTTGTGTACAAACGGGCCAAGGGAGGGAACGTGCTGGAGATGAAAAAAATGCTCGGCTAGGCCGGAGCCGCCTCGATGCCCCATGACCGCAGTTCATGCATGATTGCGGCAAGCATGCTGTCAACCTGCGCCGCCACGTCCGGGGTCAAATCGGTTCCCATCTCGATGCTGCCCGGTTGAACGCCCACCAGGACCATTTCCCGCGGGGCATGCCCCATGAGCAGGGCAACTGTGAGCAGGTCCTTGAGCCCCATCTGATGGGGTGAAATCTTGGTCTCCAGGGCCAAGGGAATGTCGTCCCCGGCCAGCCGGACGCAGGTTCCCGGCTTCCCGCCCGTTTCCACCGCATCCACCACGATCAGTCGCTCGATCCCCTCCAGGCGGGGAAGGATGTCCAGCCCCAGCGTGCCCCCGTCCATGACATCCACCTCCGGCGGCAGGCGATACTCCCGCTGGAGCCGTTGCACGACGACCACCCCTACCCCATCATCACTCATCACCAGGTTGCCGATGCCGAGGATCAGCACTGTCGGCGCCGTATTGTCGTTGCTATTCATAATTCTCCCATCTAATTCATTCAATAACGACGCCTTTCACACACAAAAAAAGGGCGCGCAACATTGCGCGCCCGACATCATAGCATAAAAAGGCAACCTCAATCTTCCTTGTGTACCGTGAACTTGTAGCCGCTGAAAATGCTGGAGATCTCGCTGCCGTGCTCCTTGATGTCCATCAGCCAGGCGCTGTAGATGTGGTTGATGACGAATCCCACGATGAGCCACATGCTGAAGTGGTGCGCCAGGCGCATCCCCTGGTTGCTGAACAGGGCATACATGAAGCCGAGCATCCGGTACATGGGCGAACCGGGCGCATGCAGGGCGTAAAGCGCAAAACCGGTCAGGATCATCAGGGAATAGATGAAAAACAGCACAATATAGGCCGAAGTGGCCAGGGGGTTATGGCCGACGGTCTCGGGCACCTCCCTGTCGATCAGCAGGTAATAGCGCAGCATCCTGACGGTCTTCTCCCGCCCCTTGGCCGTGGCCAGGGGAAAAAATTCCCGCCAGCCGGAATAACGGTTGCCGATAAACGACCAGACCACCCGCGAGATCACGCTGATGGTGAACAGGTAGGCGGCCGTGAAGTGGAAGAAACGGATCCACCCCATGGTGAAATCCGATGCCGACCTGCCGAAGGAGAAAGGGGTGCCTATGAAGAAACCGGTGACACACAGGACAACTATGGACACCACGTTGACCCAGTGGCACCAGCGCACCGGCAGTTCCCAGATGTAGCGCTTGAATTTGCATTGTTCGCTCATAGCCGGCCCCCTTTCTAGGAAACCTTGACCTTGACCACTTCGTTGCCGGTGGCGTCCATCACGTGGACGGCGCAGGCCAGACAGGGGTCGAAGGAGTGGATGGTGCGCAGTATCTCCAGCGGCTGGTTGGGATCGGCCACCGGCGTGCCCACCAGGGCCGCCTCGTAGGGTCCGCGCTGTCCCTTGGCGTCGCGGGGCGACGCGTTCCAGGTGGAGGGGACCACCGCCTGGTAATTGAGGATCTTCTGGTCCTTGATCTTGACCCAGTGTCCCAAGGCGCCGCGGGGCGCCTCGTGCCAGCCGTAGCCGCTGGCCTCGGCCGGCCACTCTGATGGATCCCATTTTTCGTTGGCGTGGATGCGGTAATCCCCCTTGGAGATGTTGCCGATCAGTTCGTCCAGCCATTTGGGGGTCTGGCGGGCGATCAGCAAGCAGTCGATGCCCCGGGCCCCGGTCCTTCCCAGGGTGGAGAAGAGTGCCGCGGGACCGACCCCCAGCTTGCCCAGCACCATGTCCACGGCCGCCTTGGCCTCCTTGTGGCCCGAGCAATAGGCCACCAGCACACGGGCCAGCGGTCCGACCTCCATGGCCTGTTCGTCGTAACGGGGGGCCTTGACCCAGGAGTATTTCTTTTCGGTTTCCAGGTACTCGTAGGGAGGCTTGGGACCGGTATAGCGCGGCTCAGACTCGCCGTCCCAGGGATGGAGCCCCTTGCCAGCGCCCTCGGCATAATCGTACCAGGAGTGGTCCACGTATTCGGCGACCTTTTTCTGGTCCAAAGGCAGCACCTTGGCGATGTCCTTGTTCATGATGGCCCCGGCCGGAAACCAGAGGTTGCCGTTGGCATCGGGGAAATCGCCATAGCTGAGGTAATTGCCGACACCGCCGCCGATGGCGGCCCAATCCTTGTAGAACGAGGCCACCGCCAGGAGGTCGGGGATGTAGACCTTTTCCACGAAGTCCTGGGCCTTCTTCAACAGGCGCTTGATCTCCATCAGCTTGTCGGCGTTGAGGGCGTTCTGGGAATCGGGGTCGATGGGGATCGCCATGCCGCCCACCAGGAAGGTCTGGGGATGGGGGTTCTTGCTGCCCAGGATGGCGTGGATCTTGATAACGTCCTTCTGCCACTCCAGGGCCTCCAGATAATGGGCCGTGGCCATCAGGTTGGCCTCGGGCGGCAGCTTGTAGGCCGGGTGCCCCCAGTAGGCGTTGGCAAAGGGGCCGAGCCTGCCCGAGGCCACGAAGGCCTTGAGCCTGTCCTGCACCCCCTTGAAGTAGGTGGCCGAGTTGTTGGGCCAGTCCGACAGGGAGGCGGCCAGCTTGGAGGTGGCGGCCGGGTCGGCCTTGAGGGCCGAGGTGACATCGACCCAGTCCAGGGCGTGCAGGTGATAGAAATGGATCACATGATCCTGCACGTTCTGGATTCCGATGATGATGTTGCGGATCAACTGCGCGTTGGGCGGAATCTTGATCTTGAGGGCATCCTCAACGGCGCGGATGGAGGCAATGGAGTGCACGGTGGTGCAGACGCCGCAGAAGCGCTGTGTCCAGAACCAGGCATCGCGCGGGTCGCGCCCCTTGAGGATCTTCTCGATCCCGCGGAACATGGTGCTGGAACTCCAGGCATCGGTGATCCTGCCGTTGTTCACCTCGGCCTCGATGCGGAGATGCCCTTCTATCCGGGTAATCGGGTCAACAACTATCTTGGCCATATCCTATCCCTCCCTGGTTTCGTCGCTGGGTTCTTTGTCTTTTCTCAGGGCATTCAGCGCACCATGGACAGCAAACGCCGCCGCAGCGCCGGCCGCCACTCCCATGCCGATCTTGTCGGCGGTATGCTCGATGCCGAAGCCGGGGACGTTGGGCAGACGTTTGTACATGGGACCCATGGTGTCCCAGAAGGCCGGCTCCGAACAGCCGGCGCAGGGATGCCCGGCACCGACGGGCCAACTGGTCTTCTCGTTGTAGCGCTGGGTGGGACAGTTGTGGAAGGTGGCCGGCCCCTTGCACCCCATCTTGTAGAGGCAGAATCCCTTGCGGTGGCCATCGTCGCCCCACTGTTCCACATACTGGCCGGCATCGAAATGGGGGCGGCGCTCGCAGTTGTCATGGATGCGCTTGCCATAAGCGAACAGCGGCCGGCCGTGGCCGTCCAGGTCCGGTATCTTGCCGAACACCAGGTAATGCACGATGGTGGCGGTCAGGTTGTCGGCGTTGACCGGGCACCCGGGCAGGTTGATGACGGTTGCGCCGGGAACGGCATCCCTGACCCCCACCGCACCGGTCGGGTTGGGCACGGCAGCGGCGATGCCGCCGTAGGTGGCACAGGTGCCGACCGCCACCGTGGCGGCGGCGTTGCCGCAGACCTGGCGAGCCCGGTCCAGGTGCGACTTGCCGCCCACGCAGCCGTAGACGCCGCCGTCCTTCATGGGGATGGAACCCTCGACCACACAGAGGTACTTGCCCTTGTAGTCGTTGATGGTCTTTTCCAGGGCCGCTTCGGCCTGGTGGCCGGCCGCGGCCATGATGGTCTCGTGATAATCCACGGAGAGGATGTCGAGCACGATCTCGCCCACGGTCGGATTGGCGGAGCGCAGGAGCGCCTCGGAATCACCGGCGCAATCCTGAAATTCCAGCCAGACCAGCGGCGGGCGCTTGACCTGATCCAACGCCTCGGCAACCCTGGGGGCGAAGGAAGCGGGCAGCGCCATTGCAGCCGTTACGGCCGAACAAAACTTGAGAAAGTCGCGGCGGGAAACCCCCCGCTCCTTGAGAATCTCGCTGACCGAGTATTCCCGTTTTTCAAGATGTTGTTCCAAGGCATCGTGTGTCGGGCCAAACTCTTCTTTACCCATCTGGAACCTCCTTTTTGT
>DAIERH010000109.1 GCA_027346925.1 Geobacter sp. | reverse complement strand
ATTGGAGACGGCAATACACCCCTTTGTCCAGTTTCTTGAGGTATGGACCTCTGCCAGGTCCTCATAACCATTTGGCAGACCGTGGATCATGATGTCCTTGCCGGGATCGGTGCCATGTTTGCCGGCATAGGCCACATCGGCAGCATTGGGGTAGGAGATATGCAGGGAACGGTGATACCTGCTGTGCCCATTGCGGCGGTCCACCACATAGGTTCCTTCGGGAGTTCTCCCGTCCCCCTGGCGGTGCTTGTGGCCGATCGGCCGCCTGCCGAGAGCCACCCTATAGCTTTTGAGTACTTCGCCGTCCTTCAGCAGCAGCATGAGCCGCTGGCTCTTCAGGACAAGCACCTTGTCGGCCTGCTGCCGGACAGCTGCCTGAACCGGCTGCACGGGCAGCAGGCACAACGGCGCCATCAACGCAACAACCGTCCTGGCAAACGCATGGTATGGAGAGGTCATTGTTCCTTCCTGGCGGGAGAAAAGATGTCGTTCATTGTAGCGATTCGCCCCCAAATTGGCAATGGCATCGTTCCCCCCGGACAGAGCCGGGAGGAGGGATATGTAGATGGCAATGCGCGGACTGAGACATACCCTTGCCCTGGTGCTGCTGGTGGTAACGTCTTCGGCACTGGGGTGCGCGACCGCTGACCAGAGGGTCGATTTCATGTATGAGGCGACGGGCGTTGCCGGGGGAGGATTCGGTGAGTTCTCTCTGGCCCGGGATATTCAACCGTCTTCGGGAAATGAATGGGTGCTGGGAGAGATTACGGGCAAGGACGGTAAAAAGGTTGGCGAGATCGTGAGCGGCATCGCGCCCGCCGACGAGATCAGGGACGCCTACATGCAGGAGTTGGAGGCGGCCGGCTATGCTGTCCGGTTGGTACCGGCGCTGACGCAAAATGTGATGAAGGGGGCGCGGATCGTCAGCGCGGCGTTGCGGCTGGATGAAAAAAAACATTTTTTCACGACGGAGGCGGCATGTACGCTGAAACTGACGCTGGAGCCGTGGCGAAACGGCAGCGCCATGAACAGACTCCGGTTTGTGGCAGTGCATACGGAATCGGCGCTTGCCGGCGGTGAGCCGTTGTTGGAGGGTGTCCTGCAAAGGACGCTGCACGACGTGCTGACACGCTCAGTGCCTGAAATCGTCAAGATCGTCGAACAGAAATGATGGTCCGCAACCATCCATGGAAGGGGTGCGCGCATATGAAAACCACAGGGCCGGCCGTTACGATCTGCCTGATCATATTCGCCACGGTATTTGGGGGTGGCATTTCCTTTGCCCAGCCGCCCCAAAATGAGCAAGCTGGGATGTTCCCGGATGTTTTGCCGCGGGAAGAGTCCACCATTCAAAAAACGACAGCAGTGGCGCTAGTGAACCTGGCCCGGGCCCGGGCCGACATCCGCCGGAAAGAGTACACCCGGGCGCGCCATGAATTGGCTGAAGCGGAACGCTTGGCTCACGCCATTCACCAGGACCTGTCAACCGCTGTTGCCAAGAACCTGATCGGTGTGGCCCGCACCCATTTGGAATACGAGCCCCCTCGGCGCGTCGTGGCCGACCTTCCGCCGATATACGCTGCGCTTGATGCGATCGACATCTATATGCCGACCGATTGGGCCAGGCAACATCTCGACAAGGCCAGGGTTTACCTGGAAAATAGTGACAAAACCGGAGCACAACGGGAGCTGAAACTGGCAGACAGGTCTTTGATGATCATGGAGGTGGAACTTCCCCTGCTATCGGTCGAGAAATACATCGACAAGGCGCAAACATATCTTGCCGGAAAGGACGCGAGGAACGCCGACAAATCCTTGAGCATCGCGGAACAGCGGGCACAGGCCATCTCCATGGCGGTGGGATCACCACTTTTTCAGGCAAAGAACAACCTCTGGCTGGCTTTTAAAAATTATTCCGCTTCCAGAACGGGTGAGACCAGAAAACAGCTGGAGCAGGCGCATCGTAATCTGGAAAAGGCGGCCAGATCCGGTAACAAACGTGAACAGCAAGAGGCTGGAAGGCTTTCCAGGGAAGTTGCCGCGTTCGAAGGCAAGCTTAATTCCAGAGAGACCGGAGTGGACTTGGCGTTGAAAGGCATCTGGGGACGAAGCAAGGCTCTTGCCGAGCGGTCGGCCGAGTACCTCGCCGCTGGCTGGGATAGGGCGGAAACAACCCTTGGCGAGGACAACGATCTGATCGAGGCCAAACTGCATGTGAGCTATGCGGAAACCTACCAAGTGACCGCGGGGGAGCCGGACAAGGCTGCGGAGGAACTGGACAAAGCCGATTCCTACCTGAAAAAGGCCCTACATAACCCACTTGCCGATGATGCTGCCAAAAACAGCATGCGTGGACTTGATAAGGATATCCTGGCGCTGAAGGCCAACCCGGAACGTAACGACAGCCGGACTCGGGGCAGTTACGAATCCCTTGGATTGCGGCTGAGCGACTTGATTCAGAGAATCTACCTTGGCAAACTAGTCCAGAAGATGTAGCTCAAAGGGAGGACCTCCATGCCAGCCATACCAAGAGTTGGCGTTCTGCTGCGCACTGCGTGTGCATTCATGGCGCTCTTCTTCTCGGGTTGCGTGACAAACCCCATAAGTTACGCGGTTGCTCCGCCAGCGGTGCGGGGCGCCCTGTTCGAATACCCCTTCTTCAGCGATCAGGCAACCGGAATTGCCGTGTCCGTGGAGGGAAGGGTCTTTGTCAATTTCCCCCGCTGGGACAAGGACCCGCTCTACTCCGTAGCCGAGGTGCTGCCGGACGGCTCGCTGCGCCCCTATCCCGATGCCGATTGGAACCGCTGGGGAAAAGATGAGAAGGGGCATCCCGAGGCCCATTTCATTTGCGTCCAGAGCGTTTTTGCCGACGCCGGCAACAGTCTCTGGATCCTCGATCCGGCATCCCCCGGATTCAAGGGGGTGGTGCCGGGCGGTGCCAAGCTGCTGCAGGTCAACCTGGCCACGAATCGGGTCGAGCGGGTCATCCACTTTGATGCGGCCGTGGCGCCCGCCGCCAGCTACCTGAACGACGTCCGTACCGATCCCCGCGGTGACGTGGCCTACATCACCGATTCCGGGGCAGGGGCTATCGTGGTCGTTGACCTGAAAAGCGGCGCCGCCCGGCGTCTGCTGTACGACCACCCTTCCACCAAGGCCGAACCCGGCTATGTCCCGGTGATCGAAGGCAAGGAACTGCGCGACGAACAGGGGGGCGTGCCGCAGATCCACGCGGATGGCCTTGCAGTCGATACCGAGGGAGAATACCTGTACTTCCACGCCCTGACCGCCCGGACCCTCTACCGCATCAAGACCGCCTTCCTGAGGGATGCCGCGCTCCCCGAGGCCCAATTGGCGCAGCATGTGGAGCGGTTGACGGAAATCGGGGCGGTTGACGGCATGGTGATGGACGCGGCCGGCAACCTCTACCTTACGTCTCTGGAGGAAAACTCCATCAAGCGGTACCGCCCGGACGGAACGATCACGACGATCGTTCGGGACGAGCACATTCATTGGCCCGACAGCATGGCCATTTCCTACGATAACTTTCTTTACTTCACCGCCTCCCAGATAGAACGCATGCCCCGTTTCAACCATGGCGAGGATTTGCGCACCCCCCCCTTCAGCTACTTCAAGATATGGTTGAAGTAGGAGGAGTGTGATATGGGAACGGGTTCCTCTCGCGACAACAGACGATGGCTGTGTCTTTCATATGCGGTAAAAGCCGCGGGGGGATATGCGCTTGCACTGTTTCTGACCGCAACGGCCGGCGTGCTCCCCGCGGATGCGGCCTCGTACAGAATTGAGGGGGATATTATCGGCACCATCCACGTGGAGGTGGTGAAAGAGGACGATTCCCTCATAGAAATGGCCCGGCGCTTTGATGTTGGCTACAACGGGATAAGCGCCGCGAATGAAGGGGTGGATCCGTTCGTTCCTGAAACTGGCGTAACGGTCCTGGTTCCAACGCAATGGATACTTCCTGATGTTCCGGTGCGGCGGGGGATCGTCATCAACGTGGCGGAGATGCGCCTCTACTATTTTCACCCCCGCGCCAGGGAAATGATCGAGACCTTCCCCGTGGGCATCGGTGACGAGGGGTGGGACACACCCACCGGGAGGTACCGCATCATCGAGAAAATCGTAAATCCGGCGTGGCATGTGCCAGCCTCCATCCGTGCGCAGAAACCGGAGCTTCCCGCCGTCGTGCCTCCAGGGCCCGACAATCCACTCGGTACTCACGCCCTGCGGCTATCCATCGGTACGGTGCTCATTCATGGCACCGACCGCCCCTACGGCATCGGCAGGAGAGTCAGTCACGGATGCATCCACCTTTATCCCGAAGACATCGTGCAACTGTACCAACGGGTGAAGACGGGAACATCCGTGCAGATAGTGAATCAGCCGGTCAAAATCGGCATCCGCAACGGCAGGGTGTTTGCCGAGGCGCACCGCGACGATAGGGAGGAGGCCTTGCGGATCTTGAAGAAAAAAAAGCTCACCGCCCGGGTAAGCATGGAGAAGCTCCACGTGGTACTGAAGCAGAAGCGCGGCCTGCCGGAGGATATTTCCCGGTAAGGGCGGACATACGGCAGATTGTCCCAACCTCCGGCTGCGCGGAGAGTTTACCTAGACAAAAACAACTGTTATCGCACAAAGCCACGAAGATCACTAAGGAAGACTAAATACGTATCTCGTTTTTGCGGATACCATTTCGGTGTGTTCTTTGTGCCGTGAGTCAACAGCTTTCAGGGTTTATCGGTCATAACCCCCTCTCCGCCGCTCGCTACACCAACTCGATATAACTGCCGAAGAAGTGCACGTCCACCTCGTCGCCGGCGGCCAGAAAGGCCCGTCCTGGGGGGATGGCGGCAATCGCTGCGGCATTCACCATGGTCTTGAGGAAACCGGTCTGCTGTTTGCCCGAGGTCGAGGCGAAGTAGCGTTCCCCCTCGCGTTCCAGCCGTATACGCAGAAAGACCGTCCGGTCGCTTTCCCTGTTTTTGACATCCTCGCGCAGCACGGCCCTGAAGGTGGGCCGGATGACCCGGTCATGCCCCATCATGCGCAAGAGGGCCGGCCTGACGAACTCCTCGAAGGTGATCAGGCTGGAGACCGGATTGCCGGGGAGCGAGAAGACCGGCCTGCCGTCCTTGAGTCCGAAGGCCGTCGGCTTGCCCGGCTTGATGCCGACCTTCCAGAAGACCTGCTTGACCCCCAACTCCTCCAGCACGATCCGCACCAGGTCGCGGTCGCCGGCCGAGACCCCGGCCGAGGTCACAAGCACATCTGCCTGCAAGCCCTCGGCGAGTTTCTCCCGGTGACTCTCGCGGTTGTCGCGGGCGATTCCGATGATGCGCGGTATGGCACCGGCCTCACGTACCGCCGCCGCCAACGCGAGGGTGTTGCTGTTGACGATCTCGCCGGCGCCCGGCGTCCTGCCCATCTCGATCAGCTCGTCGCCGGTGGAAAGCACCGCCACCACCGGCCGGCGGTAGACCGGCACCAGGGCACGGCCAAAAGATGCCAGCATGCTCACCTCGGGGGAACGGATCACCGTTCCGGCCGCCATGACCCGTTCGCCGGCCGGGACGTCCTCGCCGCGGAAACGGATGTGCTGGCGCTCCTTGACCGCGGCCCCGATGGTGACTTGTTCGCCCGAGGTTTCCTCGGTCTCCTCCACCGGCACCACCGCATCGGCCCCGGACGGGAGCGGTGCGCCGGTCATGATGCGGATCGCGCAGCCGGGATTGAGCGCCATCCCGCTGGCCAAGCCGCCGGCCGGGATATAGCCGGTCACCTTGAGCCGGCAGGGAGGCTGAGCGCAGTCGACGGTGCGGACCGCATAGCCGTCCATGGCCGAGTTGTCCCACAGCGGCATATCCCACGGCGCACTGACATGCTCCGCCAGCACCCGGCCGACGGCGTCAACCAGGCTGATCAGTTCGGTTCCCAGGGGGGGGGCGTTCTCAAGGATGGTCTGTCGGGCTTGCTGGAATGAAAGCATGATGGCGGCTCCTGGCGTTCGTTCGGTCTGCCTGCGCATTACTTGTTGCCAGCGGGAAATGTATCCGTATAATGGGCAATCGGCGTGCGCCAGGCAGGAATTAGTATACAGCAGGTATCCGGCCGAAGTAAACGCCATAAACGCGACGCCATGATTGAGCGTTGGCCGTCCATCTCAAGTCTGGCGTTGTGCAGAAAAGGATACGGAGAGATGCAGCGATGACCCACACCAATGAAGCCAAAGTCGGGATGTTTTTCATCCTGAGCCTCGTCCTGCTCGGCCTGATGCTGGAGACGGGCAACCGTTGGAAACTGTTCGACCACGGCGTGGCCTACACCACCTTCCTGGCGTCATCCACCGGCCTCAAGCAGGGGGATGCCGTCAAGCTGGCCGGGGTGGACGTGGGAACGATCACGCGGATCTCCATCATGGACAGCCGGGTGAGGGTGGATTTCGAGGTCAAGCCGGGCACGCACGTTAAAAAGGACACCGTGGCCGGCATCCGCATGTCCAGCATGCTGGGGGGTCAGTTCCTGGGGCTTTCCTTCGGTTCTCCCGCCAGTCCCGACCTGCCGCCGGGGAGTACGGTGACAAGCACCGAATCGTCGGGTGTGGATGCCATCATGGACAGCGTGGGCGGCTTGACCAAGGAGGCCAAGCAGATGATCCTCGACCTGAACCGCAACCAGAACGAGGTCATGGGCAAGATCGCCGCCATGCTGGACGAAAACCGCGCCGCGATCAAGGAGTCGCTGACCGGCCTGGCCCAAATCACCGCCAAGATCGATCACGGCGACGGCTCACTGGCCATGTTGCTGAACGACAAGGCCCTGTACGCCAACGCCACCGCCCTGACCGGCAGTCTGCGCCAGGTGAGCGCCAGGCTGGAACGGGGCGAGGGGACGCTTGGCAAGCTTCTCACCCAGGACGAACTGTATGACCAGGGCTTCGCCGCCGTCAAGGGGATGAACGACAGCATGAAGAACGTCTCCGAGATTGCCCAGCGCATCAACAAGGGGGAGGGGACGGTCGGCAAGCTGGTCAACGACCCGGCCCTGTACAACGAGTTGCACGAGACCATGGCCAACCTGAAGGAGATCACCCGCAAGATCAACGAGGGGCAGGGCACGGTGGGCAAGCTGGTTAACGACGACAAGCTCTACCGCGACGCCCTGTCCACGCTGAAGAAGACCGAGAAGGCCATGGAGGGGCTGCAGGACACGGGACCGATCTCGGTGATCGGCAGCGTGGTGGGGACGCTCTTTTGAAAGGGTAATTCATGCCAGGCGTTGCGGCGTTTCAGGGTATTTGACAGCCACTTCCGCAGTATAATCATCGATCCCCTCTTGTTCCCACTAATGGCTGTGGCTTCATGCATGAAATTTGATATTTAAATTTTTGATTTTCATGGTAAAATCGTTTCATGATTGCCCGAGTCCATCCTCATACGCAGATTGAAACAGCCCTGACGCGGAGCAGAATTGCCCTTCTGGTCGGCC
>DAIERH010000108.1 GCA_027346925.1 Geobacter sp. | reverse complement strand
GCAGCACAGTGGACTTGCCGCAGCCCGAGGGGCCGATGATGGCGGTCACGCTGTTCTCGGCGACCTCCATGGACACATCCCTGACGGCATGGGTCGCGCCGAAATGGATGTTCAGGTTTTCGAGGCGGAGCTTTGTGTTCATTGGGACCTCAGTACTCAGTTTACGATGTGCTTATAGTTCCCCCCTTTGCAAAAGGGGGACTTTTTGTTTAACCTGTATGCCTGCCCCTGCCCAGCCAGCGGGCCGCGAGGCTCAGGCCGAACATCATCACCACCAGCACCAGGGCCCCGCCCCAGGCGAGCCGGTGCCAATCATCATAGGGAGAAATGGCAAAGTTGAAGATCTGCAGCGGTAGCGCGGCCATCGGCTCGGTCAGCTTTTTGCTCCAGAACTGGTTCCCCAGGGCAGTGAACAGCAAAGGCGCCGTTTCGCCGGCCACGCGGGCGGTTGCCAGCAGTATCCCGGTGATCACGCCGGTCAGTGCGCTGCGCAGGGTGACCTTGAGGGTGGTGCGCCACAGGGGCACACCCAGGGCCAGGGATGCCTCACGCAAGGAAACCGGCACCATCTTGAGCTGCTCCTCGGTGGTGCGCAGCACGATGGGGATCATGATCAGGGCCAGGGCAAAAGAGCCGGCCAGGGCCGAGAACCCCTGCAGCGGCACCACCAGCAGGGCATAGGCCACCATGCCGGTGATGATGGAGGGGATGCCGGACAGCACGTCGGCGCAGAAACGGATCGATGTGCCCAGTTTTCCGCTGCCGTATTCAGTCAGGTAGATGGCGCCGAAGATCCCCACCGGCACCCCCACGAGCGATGCCATTCCGATCATGACCGCCGAGCCGGCCATGCCGTTGGCCATGCCGCCGCCAATCTCGCCCGGTGGCTTGGGAATCTTGGTGAAGAAGTGCAGGTTGATGGAACTGAAGCCCATCTTGATGATGTGGTAGAAGATGATGCCCAGGGGCAACAGTACCAGGAACGTCCCAAACCCCATCAGCAATGTGGCGCCGAGGTTGGCGGCGCGGCGCATGAAAAGCGATCTGAGGATCATGCCACGCCCCCCTTCCAGCGGCGGGTGACGCTCCACAGGAGCAGCCGGGCCAGGAAGTTGATTGCCAGGGTAACCACCAGCAGGATCAGGCCGATCTCCATCAGGGCGGAGGCGTGCAGCTTGGTGGTGGTCTCGGCGAATTCGTTGGCAATGACGCTCGGCATGGTGTAGGCCGGCGAGAGCAGGGAGAGCGAGATCTGGGGCGTATTGCCGATCACCATGGTGACGGCCATGGTCTCGCCGATGGCCCGGCCCAGACCCAGGATCACCGCACCCAGGATTCCGGAACGGCCGTAGGGGAGTACGGCCATGCGGATCATCTCCCAGCGGGTGGCCCCAAGGGCCACGGCCGCCTCTTTCTGGCTCGGAGGCACCGCCAGCAGTACCTCCTTGGTGATGGAGGTGACGATGGGGATGATCATGATCATCAGGATGAAAACAGCGGCCAGCATGCTGACGCCGTAAGGCGCCCCCCGGAAGAAGGGGAGGAAACCGAAATGCTCGATCAGAAAGGGCTCCACGGTGCTTTGCAGCCAGGGGGTCATCACCAGTATGCCCCACAGGCCGTAGATGACGCTGGGGATGGCCGCCAGGAGTTCCACCAGGGAGGCTGTTACGGCGCCGACCTTGTGTGGGGCCAGTTCGGTGATGAAGAGCGCGGTGCCGACGCTGAGCGGGGTGGCAAGCCCGATGGCCAGGATCGACGAAACCACCGATCCGTACAGGTAGGGCAGGGCCGCGAAGCTCCCCTGCACCGCGTCCCAGTCGCTTCCGGTTATGAACCCCCAGCCGAATTTGCGCAGCGACGGCAGGCTTTCGGTAACCATCTCGCCCGCCATGACCAGCAGGATCGCGATGATGCTGCAAGCGAAGAGCAGGGTAACGGTGCGAAACAGGCTGTCACCGTTCTTCCGTGTGGTACTCGTATCCAAACGTCCCTCCATTGCCTTTCCATGCCGTATTTTCATGAAAAAGGATAGCAGCGGCATGTTACATCCCTGTTACAGGGGGGGAACTATCCGGCAAATTTTTCAGGGTTGTAACAATCTTCGGATGATCAAGTCCCCCTTTAACTAAGGGGGATTTGCCTTTGATTCTTTGAAACCAAATCCCCCCTCGCCCCCCTTTTTCAAAGGGGGGACAATGAAATCATTTTACCACTGAAACAAAAAAACGCGGCCCGTTGCGGGGCCGCGCATTGTTACGCCGATTAAAGCTGTTACTTGATCGTCCCGATGGTCTTCTCCACCATGTGGACCACGTTCTCGGGCAGCGGGGCGTACAGCAGGGGAGCGGCCAGTTTCTGTCCCTTGTGCAGTTCCCATTTGAGGAATTCCACCAGCTTCCTGCCCTTGGCTGCATCCCTCTGATGTTCGTACACCAGGAGCCAGGTAAAGCCGACAATGGGGTAGACATCGTTGCCCGGCTGGTTGACCAGCGAGATGCGGTAGTCCGCGGGCATGTGTTTGGCGGCGCCGGCAGCGGCGGCGCTGGTGCTCCTGATGCTCGGTTCGACGAATTTGCCGCTCTTGTTCCGCAGCGTGGCGTAGGGGAGCTTGTTCTCGAAGGCATAGGCCAGTTCCACGTAGCCGATGGTGTTCCTGGTGTTCTTGACCTGGCCGGCCACGCCTTCATTTCCCTTGCCGCCCAGCCCGACGGGCCACTTGACCGAGGCGCCCATGCCGACCTTGCCTTTCCACTCGGGGCTCACGCTGGAGAGGTAGTCGGTGAAGATGGCGGTGGTGCCGCTCCCGTCGGAACGGTGCACGACGATGATCGGCTCGTTGGGCAGGACCACGCCGGGGTTGTCGTCGGCTATGCGCTTGTCGTTCCACTTGGTTATCCTGCCCAGGAAGATGTCGGCCACGTCCTCGGATTTGAGCTTGAGCCCCTTGGCGACGCCGGGCAGGTTGTAGGTGACCACCACGGCGCCCATCACGGTCGGGATGTGGATCAGCTTGCCGGGGGCGGCCTTGAGTTCGGCATCGGTGAGGAACTTGTCGCTGGCGCCGAAATCCACGGTGCCGGCGGTAATCTGCTTGATGCCGCCGCCGGAGCCGATGGATTGGTAGTTGAACTTCACGCTGGGATCGATCTTGGCATACTCGCTGAACCACTTGGAGTAGAGCGGGTAGGGGAAGGTGGCTCCCGCGCCGTTGATGAGCGTTCCGGCCGATGCCTGTCCGGCCATGGTCACGGCGGCCAGGAGCGCAAGGGTGAGAATGCTTCTGCGGATGGTGGAAAACATCTGAATCCTCCTTGGGTGTATAGTGAGTAATTAATAATTCAAACTATACCAGGAGATTGTTGCGGCTGTGTTACGGACGGGAAAACAGCGTGAAAAATTGCCCTGAAACGTTCACGCGACCTTGAGCGTAAAGGAGAATACCGAACCCCTCCCCTGCTCGCTGGTGACGGAGATGTCGCCGCCGTGCAGTTGGACGATGTGCTTGACAATGGCCAGGCCGAGTCCCGTGCCCCCCTGCTCCCGGCTGCGGGCCTCGTCCACACGGTAGAAGCGCTCGAAGATGCGCGGGATGTCCTTGAAGGGGATGCCGATGCCGGTGTCGGCAACGGATATGCGCACCATGCCGTTCCCCTCGTCCGGCTGCGCCGACAGTGTCACCGTGCCCTGCTCCGGGGTGTACTTGATGGCGTTGTCCAGGAGGTTCATCAGCACCTGTTCCAGCCTGCCCTGGTCGGCCATGACCCGCGGCAATCCCCGGGGCGGGTCGCACACCAGGGAGATGCTTTTTTTGTGGGCGTTTTCCTCCAGCAGCATGCAGGTCTTGGCCATGGTTCCGGCCGCGTCCAGGGGGTGAAGGTCGAGCACCGTATCCTTGGATTCCAGCTTGGAGAGGGTCAGGATGTCGTTGATCAGCGTGGAGAGGCGCTCGGAATGGCTGAGGATGATCTCGACGAAACGCACGGCCCGCTCGGGGTCGGCCGCCATGGTCCCGTCCAGAAGGGTCTCGGCATACCCCTTGATGACCGATACGGGGGTTCGCAGTTCGTGGGAAACATTGGCCACGAAGTCGCGGCGCATGTTCTCGGCCTTCTTCATCCCGCTGATGTCGTGGAATACCGCCACCACCCCCTGCCTGCCGTTGTTGATGCTGAGCGGGGCCCAGTGGGTGTGCAGGGTGATGTCGCCCGGCTGGATGGTGATCTCGCGGACCAGCTTTTCTCCCTGGTGGGCCTGCAGGTCGTTGAAGGCCGCCAGCAGGTCGGGATGGCGCGATATCTCGATCAGGTTTTTCCCCTCCACCTCCCCGCTGATGGAGAACAGCCGCCTGAAGGCCGGGTTCACCAGGGTAATCCTGCCGTCCGGGGCGGTTACCATCACCCCTTCACCCATGCTGCGCAGGATGGTGTCGAGTTGCTGCTTTTCGGCGGAGATGCGCTGCATCTGCTCCTCGATCCGCTCCGCCATGTCGTTGAGCACCCCGGCCAGTTCCCCCACCTCGTCGCGGGATCTGACCGTTATCCGGGAGCGGGCCTCGCCCCGCCCGATACGGGCGGCGGCGGCCGCCATGTCGCGCAGGGGGCGCGAGGTCAGGTTGGAGAGGATATAGCTGAGCAGCAGGGCGGCCAGCACGGTCAGGACCGTCGCCCCGCCCAGCAGCCCGTGGAGCGCCGCCCGGGCACTGGCGATGTAGGAGAGCGGCATGGCCAGGCGGACAAAGCCGTCGGTATGGCCGCTGCCGTAGGTCATGGCCACGTAGAGCATGTGCAGGTGCAGGGTTTCGGAATAGCGCGTGGACGTTCCCGTGCCCGTGGTCAGGGCCTCCTGCACCTCGGGGCGGTCCAGGTGGTTCTCCATCCCCCCGAGCCTGGCCCCCCCCACCTCGGAATCGCCGATGACCCGGCCGTTACGGGCGATGATGGTGACGCGCGCCCTGACCGCCGAGCCGATGATTTCGGCCAGCTTCTGGGGCGTGGCGATGTCCCCCGTGTTGACGAGCATCCGCGCCAGGCGGGTCTGGCTGACGAGATTGGCGCGGCTCTCCTCGATAAGATTCTTCTCAAGGATATGGTTGATGTAGAGATAGATGCTGCCAACGATCAGCACCATCAGCAGCAGGTAGGAGAGCATCAGTTTGACTCGGAATTGCATCGCCCTATTCCTCTATTTTGTAGCCGAAGCCGCGTACGGTCTTGATCAGGTCGCCCGCGGCCCCCAGTTTGCCCCGCAGGCGGGTGATATGGGTGTCCACCGTGCGGGTGTCGCCCATATTGTTGTAGCTCCAGACATTCTGCAGGAGCAGTTCCCGGGAAAGCACCCGTCCGGGCCGCTCCACCAGATAGAGCAGCAGTTTGTACTCGGTGGAGGTGAGGTCCACCTCTTCCCCGGCGCTCAGCACCCGGTGCCGCTCGATCTCGATGGTAATGTCGCCGATGGTCAGCAGCTTGCCGGACAGGGGCGCGGTCTGGCCCTCGCAGCGCCTGATGATGGCGCGGATGCGCAGCAGCAGTTCGCGCATGGAAAAGGGTTTGACGATATAATCGTCGGCCCCCACCTCGAACCCGACCACCCGGTCGATCTCCTCTCCCTTGGCGGTCAGCATCAGCACCGGGATGCGGGCGGTGCGCGGTTCCTTGCGGAGTTCCTTGCAGACCTCGGTTCCCATCAGGCCGGGCAGCATCAGGTCGAGCACGATCAGGTCCGGTTCCTCCCGTTGCGCCTTTTCCAGGCCGCTTACCCCGTCGTACGCGCACAACATCCTGAAGCCTTCCTTTTCCAGGTTGAAGACCAGCAGTTCGGCCAGGTCCTTCTCGTCCTCGATCACCAGGATCTTCTTCATCGGCATCTCCCGGATGCAACTATAGGGTTTATGAACGCCACAAATACAGGCATGGTTGCTATTTTGTAACATAGCTTTGTTACAATTGCATTGCAACAGGATAACATGTTTGTGGTTTTTGATTTTGGCGCATTTTTTACCCACATTTTTACCATTCGACAAACGGTTGTAATACTCCCGGTGTACGCTGCTGAAAACGATCAAGGAGGATTGACCGGATGAAGATACGAATCAATGAGGACTATTACTTCTGGTGCTGCGACTGGTGCGATACGGAGAACCTGGTGTTGTGGGCGCGGGTGCAGGAAGGGCCTTCATGCGGCGCATGCCATCGCCCCCTGGTCCTCACCGATGTATCCGTTGCCCCGCTGGAGGGCAGCGTCAGTGCAGGGCTGTGGTAGGTACTATAGGGTATTTATGGAGAAGATCATGACGGGACGACTGTTCAGGTCATGTTTCCGCGGAATTGCCGAGATCGATTCCCAGATCGAAAAATTTCGCGATCTGCGGGATTCGGGACAACGGGACGTTCATGCGCTGGCCGGAACGTGGACGGTGGGGCAGCATGGCCCGGAGCGGGATACGGCGCCATAAACGACAAACCCAAAACAGCGGTTCCCACACAAAGCTTTGTGTTCTTAGTGCCTTCGTGTGAGCCAACTGTTTTTCATGGGATAATGGTACGGAATTTCTCCCCCTGCAATTGTATCCGCCCGCGTCACGAAACGTGGGTTTTTTATCGCCAGCTCACCGGGTGGGGCCTGATCCGGGTCCGGTATTCCGGGCTTCCGGATACTCATCGCCATAGAGGATGCTCGACAGATATTCGCCATAGTACGCCACGTTGTCCTGGCGGTATTCCTCGGCCAACCGCCGGAATTTTTCTATCTGCTCGTCGAGCGCGGAATAATCAAAGGGCCGCCAGACCCGTTCAAGGCATGACATGCTAAGGTCCCCTCAGGCTGTCCGCGCTTCGGAGGCAAGCAGAAAGATACCGGTCATCTTGAACAGCATGGTATTGATCTGGTTCAGCCCCTGAATGGAGACCTCGGCCTTTTTCTCCGTCTTGATGCTCTTGATCGAGCGGAGCAAGAGGGCGATGCCCATGGAATTGATGCGCCCGGTAGTGCTGAAGTCCATGATCACCCGATTGGCCGAGACCTGCCGGATGAGATCTTCGAAATGCCGGTCGGCATGGGCATCGATGTTGCCGTGGAATTGAACGGTGTCGCCTCCGGCTCCCTTGCGGATGTCAATCTTGAATGGCTGTTCCATGGTTGTTCGCTCCTTGTTCGTTTGCATGGGGATAGAGGGGCAAGGCGCCGCCTATGGCGGTCTCCTCCCCCGGTCTTACACTGACGTAGAAATCGTCCATGAAGCGCCACATGAAGAAGAGGCCGCGCCCGGCGCGATCGCCTTCAACGCCTTCACTGGCAAGATTCAGGGCAATGAAACTCTGTACGGTCTCGGGGGACAGGCTCCCCCAGCTGTCGCTCACTTCCAGGCTGAGCCGCTCGCCGTCGAAGGCGCAGCGCAGGGTGATGCGTTCTCCCGGCAGGATCCCCCGTCTGCCCCCCTTGGGGAAGAGTTGCCTGCCGTTGACGTCGCGCGGGGCGGCGTAGAGGGCGTTCTCCAGCATCTCGTCCACCATCAGGGCCGCACGCTGCCGGAGAAAGTCGTGGGCTTCGTCGTTTCCTTCCAAGAGCCGCTCCAGGTGGGCAATGATCCTGTCCTT
>DAIERH010000107.1 GCA_027346925.1 Geobacter sp. | reverse complement strand
CCTGTTGTTTCAGGAAGTTCTGCGCGACCTGCCTCGCCATGTCTTCCGTCACAGTCGCCGAATGGGCGGGTGATACGAAGAAATAAGAGAGAACTAAGAATAACAGGGCGATACTGGTGGCGCGCATAGTGACCTCCGCTTTTAACGGCAATTTTGAATTGTGAATTTGATATTTTGTTTGTGTCGCTCGATTATGAACTGGCGAAAAAGGGGTTCGTGCCATGATCCACTCGCCCGCGTCTGCGGCAAGAAGGCCTGGAGTTTATGCAGCCCTCACGTCTGTTTGGCAAAATTTGCTTTGACGGCGAAAACCAAATCCCGCCCTGTCCCTACCAACTCACCAGGTTCACGAAGCTGATTCACCGCCTGTTGTAAGATCAGCGAAACACTCATGAAATCGCACTTAACCATACGTCACGGGAAAAACATATCACCGGGGTGGAGTATTTTTGGAGTATGCGACGGGAACCGGATCGCGATCAACGCTGTCCCGCTCTTCACAATACCGTCGTATTTGACATGAAATATCGGTTTGTATATCCGAATTTTCATGGTTTTCCCCGCGCGCTGCTTGCCAGGAGCCTTGCCGCCAGCCGGGAGTGGCGCGAAACTTTTATCCGTACCTACCTGGAACGTGATCTTCCGCAATTGGGCATACATCTTCCGGCTATTACCCTGCGGCGATTCTGGACCATGCTTGCGCACTACCATGGGCAAACCTGGAATGGAAGCGAGTTGGGACGATCATTGGGGGTCAGCGATAAAACGGTTTCACGCTATTTGGACATCCTTGAAGGAACCTACATGGCCTTTCGGCTTGCTCCCTGGCCGCCGCACTTTCATTCTTAGACAAGCCCCTTCCTGCGGGCCTTGACGAGCGCATCCTTGCGGCTTGTGGCTTGAAGCTTGTCGTAGATTTTCGTGATATGGGTATGGACGGTATTGATGCTGATGTTGAGACGGGTTGCCAGCTCCTTGTAACTCATGCCTTTGCCGGCATACCGCAATATCTCATGTTCCCGCGGGGTGAGAAGATGCTGTTCTTCGGCCGACGCTGCATGAAACTCCTGAATCACCTTGCGCGCGATCCGGGGAGAGAGGGGGGCACCGCCGGCATGGAGACTTCTTACCGCCTCTATCAACTCCCTCGGTCCCCCACCCTGCAGGATGTAGCCATCCGCTCCGGCCCTGAGTGCCGCAACGAGATTGTTACGGTCGCCATGAGACGTGTAGACCAGGACATCCAGTTCCGGCAGCATCTTTTTGGCCTTTTCTATCAGCTCGATCCCGGTCATGTCCGGCGGCAGGACGGCGTTCGTCACCATGATATCGGGACCGAAGGTGCGCAGGGACTCCAGCGCATCCTTTCCGGTGGTGTAGGCGCCATGCACGGTCATCCCCGGTTCGCCCTCCAGGACGATCCGTGTGTTGAGCGAGGTCAGCACGTCACCTATTACAATGATGATGTTTATGGGAACCATGTTAATTTCGATGCACGTTGCCGCTTCCGTGGTTACATAGGTGAGTGGACAGGGGCGCGGCAGGCGGCATACCCGCGCCCGTAACTCCTGCATGGCCGCCAAGCCACAAATACACATTTGTAAATACACATATATTGATACCAAATCAATAGTAAAATACAATCGATATATGCGGTAGTTGGCGGGGAATCCGCTCTGCTATAGTGCCGCAATGCCAGCGGACATCATTACAAGCGGGGAGATGGGGGAGGCGATCAGGAAACGCCGCAAGGAACTGGGCCTGTCCCAGGAGCAGCTGGCCGAACGGGTTGGGGTGTCCTACCAGCAGATCCAGCGCTACGAGAGCGGCTACAGCATGCTCAACGTGGAGAACATCCAGCGGATCGCCAAGACCCTCCAGATGCCGGCAACCTCCTTCTTCACCGCCGGTCAGCCGCACGCCGTGGCCGAAACCCCGCTCCCCTACGGTTCCCAGGAAGAAAAGTCGCTCCTCAGGCACTTCAGGGACCTGCCCACGAAAACCGACAGAAGTCTGGCCATCAGCATCATCCGCAAGATGGCGCGGAAATAGCCTTTACCAACCCCAAGTCGTGCCCCCGCGAATCAAGGCCCATTCCTGCATCAATGCTTGACACCTCCCTGATTCCCGTCGTAATGTAGGCATCAGAACTACATGTGGAGGATCTATGCAAACCGTACGTGCTGTTGACGCCAACCGTCACTTTTCAAGCGTCCTGAAACAGGTATCGCAGGGCGAGGAGTTTCTCGTCGTCTCACGGGGAAACCCCGTGGCAACCATTTCGCCGGTCAGGAAGGCCGACAATGCCCACGTTGCGGCACGGGAGATGCTGCTTGAGCGCCTGCGCAACCAGGAACCGACGGGGGTTCGGAACTGGACCCGCAACGAACTGTACGAGCGCACAAAATGAGAGTCGCCGTTGACACCAATATACTTGCCTATGCCGAAGGGATCGGCGATGCCGCCCGTCGGGATGCTACCACGGACTTGCTGACGCGGTTGCCTTCCGAGTGCGTACTGGTTCCTGTTCAGGTGCTGGGCGAGCTCTTCCGGGTATTGACCGGCAAGGCGAACTGTTCCCCGGATACGGCCCGTTCCCGCGTCCTGCAATGGGCCGACAGTTTCGAGGTTACCGATTCCACCTGGGCGGCTTTTCAGTCTGCCTTTGATCTGACGGCCGATCATGGTCTCAAGATCTGGGATGCGTTGATTCTTAGCGTTACCGCCGAAAATCGCTGTCGGATACTGCTTACCGAAGATATGCAGCACGGTTTTACCTGGCGAGGCGTTACCGTGGTGAATCCCTATCGAATTCCATCCCATCCGTTACTCTCACCGCTCCTGGCCTGATGTACTCTGTACACGGCACATGCGCACCGCGCGTTTTCAAAAGCAAAGGCAAATCCCCCTAATCCCCCTTTGTTAAAGGGGGGACTTGGTTAATGCGGGAGATTGGTACTAATCGGCATTAACCATGAAACCCACGTAAGGAAGAAACGACATGGAACTGAAAAACAGGATATGGATGACCGGCGCACTGGAATGGTTCGCCTACATCGGCGACAAAGAGGTGTTTCTGGGCAAGCGCGAGGTCCCGGTCCCCCTGGACGAGGGGGATGCATGGACCAACGAACTGGGCGATATGTTTAAGGTAGTTGGGGGAGCGATAGTCCAGACCGGCAAAACCGATCCACCCAAGAAATATTGGTAGCCACACGGACCGC
This sequence comes from Geobacter sp., assembly GCA_027346925.1. Taxonomy (GTDB): domain Bacteria; phylum Desulfobacterota; class Desulfuromonadia; order Geobacterales; family Pseudopelobacteraceae; genus JACPFJ01. Next base: position 4,391 of record DAIERH010000107.1, on the reverse strand, counting down.
ATGACCTTTCGGTTGCGCGGTCTGTATCGCTTCCCCTTTACTTCCCCCCTCGGCTCTGCTATCACCATCCCATGCCAAGAACCGTGCCGCACATCGTCGAAGTCGCTGTTCCGCTCCCGCTGGAGAAGACCTTCAGCTACCTGGTCCCCCCGCACCTGGCAGAACGGGTCAGTCCGGGCAAGCGGGTGTTCGTCCCCTTTGGCGGCCGCAAACTGACGGCCTATGTCCTGTCCGTTACGGAAACCACTGCGACCGACCGGCTCAAGGAGGTCATCGACGTGCTCGACGACGAGCCGCTCTGGACCGACAATGAGCTGGAGTTCTTCCGCTGGGTCGCCTCCTACTACCTGCATCCCCTGGGCGAGGTGCTGAAGACGGCCCTGCCGACAGGCATCAACCTGCAAAGCCGCAAGGCAAACGGAGACGGTGCCGAGTCGGTGGCGGGCGGCAGGCGCATTCTCCGCGAGGCGTTCTACCGGCCATCGGATGCCGCCGCGCCGGTACGCCCCCTTGGCGACAAGGCGGCGCAGATCCTGGCAACCATCCGGGAGGCGGGCGACATGGGGGCCGCCGAGTTGCGCCGGCGCTTCGGCCAGTGCTCAGCCCAACTCAAACGGCTCCTGGAACTGGGGCTGGTGGCCAGGGAGGAGCGGGAGGTCTACCGCGACCCCTTCCGTGAGGAGGGGGAGGAGGGCACCGAACGCGACCTGCCCAAGGACCTGAACCCCCACCAGCAGGCGGCCCTCGTCGCCATGTGCGGCAGCCTGGACAGCCTGGTATTTGCGCCGTTCCTGCTCCATGGCGTGACCGGCAGCGGCAAGACCGAGGTCTACCTGCGGGCCATCGGCCATGCCCTGGATCAGGGGCGGAGCGCCCTGGTGCTGGTACCGGAGATATCTCTCACCCCCCAGGTGGTGCGGCGCTTCCGCGCCCGCTTCGGCAGCGGCATCGCCATCCTGCACAGCGGGCTCTCCGACGGCGAGCGCTACGACGAGTGGCGCCGCATCAGGCGCGGCCTGGTGCGCATCGTCATCGGCGCCCGCTCGGCCATCTTCGCGCCGCTGGCAAGGATCGGCATCATCGTGGTGGACGAGGAGCACGAGGCGTCCTTCAAGCAATCCGACGGCCTGCGTTACAACGCTCGGGACCTGGCCCTGGTGCGGGGACGCATGGAGCGGGCCACGGTGGTGCTCGGTTCGGCCACCCCGCTCATCACCAGCCTGCATGCCGTGGAACAGGGGAGGCTGGGGTTCTTGTCCCTGCCGGAACGGGTAGCCGGCGTCCCCATGCCGCAGGTGGAGATCGTACCCATGCAGGGGATCAAGCAGACCGTCTCGCCTGCGTTGCAGAGCGCCCTGGCCGGGAATCTCGCGTCCAGGGGGCAGGCCATAGTCTTCCTCAACCGGCGCGGCTTCTCAACCTACCTGGTGTGCGGGGAGTGCGGCGCACCGCTCACCTGCCCCAACTGCTCGGTCACCCTCACCTTCCACAAAAGCCGCGGCCAGAGCGTATGCCACTACTGCGACTACGCCATCCCCGCCCCCGGCACCTGCCCGGCCTGCACCAGCGCGGAACTGAAGGAGTTGGGGGCCGGCACCGAACGGGTGGAGCACGAACTGCGCGAACTGCTCCCCACCGCACGCATCCTGCGCATGGACAGCGACACCACCTCGGGCAAGGGGAGCCATGGCCGCATCCTCTCGCGCATGGCCGACAGCACGGCCGACATCCTGGTGGGTACCCAGATGATCACCAAGGGACACGACTTTCCCGGCGTCACCCTGGTGGGGGTGATCAATGCCGAGGCCAGCCTCAATCTGCCCGATTTCAGGGGGAGCGAACGTACCTTCCAGGTGCTCTCCCAGGTCATCGGCCGGGCCGGCCGGGGGGATTTGCCGGGCCGGGTGATCCTCCAGGCGCTTAATCCCTCCCATTACGCCATCCAGTGTGCCGTCAGTCACGACGGGGCGGGTTTCTACCGCCAGGAACTGGAATTCCGCCGCGAGGCAGGCTATCCACCCTTCTCCTTCCTGGCGGGGGCGGGGTTCTCCGGAACCGTGGAACAGGCGGTGGAGGGACGTGCCGAGGCAGCGGCACGCCTGATGATGCAGATCAAGCGGGAACAGGGATTGCGGGTGGAGGTGCTCGGCCCGGCACCTGCCCCGCTCTACCGCCTGCGCGGCCGTTTCCGCCGCCAGATCCTGCTCAAGTCACCCTCCCGCGGCGACCTGCGCCGGTTAGTCTCGGCCTGGCTGACCCGTCGCGAACCTGCTTCGAATGTCCGTGAAACCATCGACATCGATCCGGTGGATATGATGTGATCTCTCCTCAACCGGCCATCCACAAATATCATCCGGCTTCTTGCCCCGCGCCGATTCTTTGGTAACATCAAAAGTGTATACGATTTCCCTGAAACAGGCACCATTCCGAGGAGGACATGAACGATCCGGCACAAAACGACATCACCGTACTGTACGTTGAAGACGAGACCGCGACCAGGGAGCAGGTGGGGCGTATGCTCACGACCCACGGCTTTCGCCTCCTGACGGCTGAAGACGGCAACGAAGGGCTCGACCTCTTCCTCAGACACTCGCCCGATATCGTTATCACGGATATCATGATGCCGCGCATGAACGGGCTGGAAATGGCCCGTTCGATCCGGGGCAATGGGCGGGAAACCCAGATCATCGTCATAACCGCCTACAGCGACACCAATTACCTGCTGGACGCCATCGACATCGGCGTGGACAAGTTCGTCATCAAGCCGGTCGAGTTCGGTAAGCTCATGGCGGCCATTGAACAGTGCGTCGGCATAGTCCGCATGCAGAGACGGGTTCAGGAGCAGGCCGAGCGGATCCGCATGCTCTCCAACGCCTTGGAGCAGAGTCCCAGCATGACGGTGATCACCGACACGCGGGGAATCATCGAATATGTCAACCGCAAGTTTTGCGAGGTGACCGGCTTTACCGCGGAAGAGGCCATAGGCCAAACGCCGCGCATCATCAAATCGGGTGAAACACCCGTTGCGGTGTATCGGGACATGTGGCGTTCAATCCAGGACGGGCGAGAGTGGCACGGCGTGCTTCAAAATCGGGGAAAAAACGGCGATATTTTCTGGGAGTACAGCAACATCTCACCCCTGACATCACCCGACGGCACCATAATCAAGTACATCAAGACCGCCGAGGACATCACCGAGCGGCGGAAACTGGAGGCTGAAGCGTACAAGGCCAAAAAGCTGGAGGCCACCACCATCCTGGCCGGAGGCATGGCGCATGACTTCAACAACCTGCTTCAGGTGATCCTGGGATACGTCAACCTTGCCAAACGCCGCGCCGAGCCGGGCAGTGCCGTTTACGGATTCCTCAACGAGGCTGAAAAAAGCTCTGAACAGGCTCGGGAATTGAGCCAGCGGCTGTTGACCTTTGCCAGGGGCGGCGAGAGCTTGCGGCATACCGTTCCCCTGGGCCGGCTCATCGCATGCGGCGTCCATGACGTGCTCAACGGAAGCGCCGTCACATGCGAGCTCGACCTGCCCGAAACCGCCCCCAGTGCGCGCATCGATGAAACGCAGATCCGCCAGGTCGTTTCCAACCTGACCACCAACGCCCTGGAAGCAATGCCGGATGGAGGGGTCCTGAGTGTCAGCCTCAGCGGTTGCACCATCTCCGAGCAAGACGGCTTGGCGCTCACGCCGGGCAAATACGTGCACGTATCCTTCCGGGACACCGGCAAGGGTATCCAGCCGGAGCACCTGGGAAAGATATTCGATCCCTACTTCACGACCAAGCAGATGGGCTGTCAGAAAGGAATGGGGCTGGGGCTGGCGGTCTGTCACGCCATAGTCAGGAAACACCACGGCGTCATTACCGCGGAATCCGCTCCGGACGAGGGGAGTACCTTCCACATCTATCTCCCCGCGGAAGACGGAGAGGCGGGCGCTTGAACCTAAAAACGACTGTTCTCACACAAAGCCGCGAAGGTCACCAAGGAAGACAATCTCTTATCTTGTTATTTGCGGATGCCGCTTCGGTGAATGGTTCAGACTATCCAGGAGGCTGATTTCTTCGTGTTCTTTGTGTCTTCGGGTGAGTCAACCGCTTTTCCAGGTCGAAAGGAAACGACGGGGATTAGCGGCTGTCCAGAAGTTCCCGCACCATCCGGAGAAATTCAACGGAATCCATGGGTTTGGCAATAAAGTGGCAGTTTTCGGGCACACCGGTGCGACCAAGGGCATCGGGGGGGTAGCCGCTGGTGAAGATCACCCGGAGATGGGGGTTCAGTTTCGCCAGATGATCGTATACCTGTCTGCCGCTCATCAGGGGCATGACCACATCAATGACCGCCAGGGCAACGACGCCCCCCTCCACGCGGAAAAGCTCGACAGCCTC
>DAIERH010000106.1 GCA_027346925.1 Geobacter sp. | reverse complement strand
ATTGCCGATATCGCCAAGATCATCTCCGAGGACCAGGGACTCACCGCCCGCATCCTCAAGCTGGCCAACAGTCCCCTGTTCGGTTACTACTCCCGCATCGACACCATCACCCAGGCGGTCACCATCATCGGTGTCCAGCAGGTTCGGGACCTGGCCCTGGCCATCTCGGTCATGGGGCTCTTCGAGGGCATCCCCGAGGACCTGATGACCATGGAGCTGTTCTGGAAACACAGCATCGCCTGCGGCCTCACGGCCCGCATCCTGGCCACCAGCCAGCGGGAATCGAACCTGGAGCGGTTTTTCGTTGCCGGTATCCTGCACGACATCGGCCGCCTGGTCATGTTCATCAACATCCCCGACCTGTGCCGCGAGATGATCCAGGTCTCCCGGAGCGACGGCAGGTCGCTGCATGAGGTCGAACGTGAGCGGCTGGGGTTCGACCATGGCGACGTGGGGGGCACCCTGCTGCAACGCTGGAAGATCCCCGCCCGTGTGGCCGAACCGGTGGAATGCCACCACCGCTGCATGCAGGCCGGGCAGTACCCCCGCGAGGCGTGTATCCTCCACTTGGCCGACATCATCTCCCATGCCCTCGAATTCGGCGCCAGCGGGGAAGCGTGCGTGCCGCGCCTCGATGAGCGCGCCTGGGATCGCCTGGCCCTCTCCCCCAACCTGTTTCCATCCTTGGTGCGGGAGATCGACACCCAATTCGCCGAAACGGTCAACATCCTCAATGTCCGTGGAAACAATGACTAACGCCACCCTGGGACAACAGTTGGAGAATCAGCGGGAGCGGGTCCGTTACCTGGAAGAGACCAACCTGCACTATGTCACCATCCTGGACATCCTGGCCAGCTGCGGCGACCTCCAGACCGGCATCTCGGACACGCGCAGCAGCGTCCAGATCATGCAGTCAGCCGCCGACAAGGTCAAGCGCCTGATCTCGTTCAGCAGCATCGCATTCTGCCCGGTCGAGGAGGATGCCAGTTTCGAGGTGGCGTTCTGCGAACCGGAATCCTCCACCAGGGAGATACAGGAGGAGATCGACGCCAAGATCATGGACGGCACCTTTGCCTGGTCCCTCAACCAGAACCATCCGGTGATCACCTCCACCCGCGACGAACAGCAGACCTTGATACTCCATGTCCTGGAGACCCATGCCCGTATCCGCGGGATGTTCATCGGGGTGCTGCCCGGGCGGCATGTCAATGTGGAAGTCTCTTCCCTGAACGCACTCTCCATCATCCTGACCTACACGGCCTATACCCTGGAAAACGCCACGCTGTACGACATGCTCCGCGACCACATGCACAACCTGGAACAGAGGGTGCAGGAACGGACCATGGAGCTGGAGGCGGCCCGTCAGCAGGCCGAGGCGGCCACCAGGGCCAAGAGCGACTTCCTGGCCACCATGAGCCACGAGATCCGCACCCCCATGAACGGCATCATCGGCATGGCGGAATTACTGGGGGACACGCCGCTGGCCGACGATCAGCGCGGCTACCTCAGGAATATCTCCATCTCCGCCGATAATCTGCTGGCGATCATCAACGACATCCTGGATTTCTCCAAGATCGAGGCCGGCCGGATGGAACTCGATCCCCATCCCTTTGCCCTGCGCGAGCTTGTGGAAACCACCCTGCTGCCGCTGCGCTTCAGGGCGGAGCGCAAACAGGTCGGCCTGACGTTTTCCGTGGCGCCCGATTGTCCGGACATGATCTGCGGGGACAGCGTAAAGTTTCGTCAGATCCTGGTCAACCTGGCCGGCAATGCGGTCAAGTTCACCGAGCAGGGTTTGGTCGGCGTTGCCATCACCCGCGAGGGGGGCGCTGACGCCACGGTGGATTTGCTGATGACGGTCAGGGATACCGGCATCGGCATGACCGAGGAGGTCTGCGGCCGCATCTTCCAGCCCTTCTCCCAGGCGGACAGTTCCACCACTCGCACCTTCGGCGGCACAGGCCTCGGACTGGCCATTTGCCGCCAGCTGACGGAGTTGATGGGCGGCAGTATCGCGGTTGAGAGCCGGCCCGGCGTTGGCAGCAGCTTCACGGTGCGGTTGGCGTTCGCGCTCGCCCCGGCGGATTCGGCGCCGTACTACCCCGTTACCCAGGATTCTTCTGCCGTTTCCGCGGCTGCCCAGGCGCTCCCCAGGGACATCCTGCTGGTGGATGACGTGGAGATCAACCAGGAGCTGGCCCGCGTCGTCATGGAGAAGCAGGGACACCGGGTGACGATCGCCGGCAACGGCGCCGAGGCGGTGGAGGCCTTCTGCGCTAACCGCTTCGACATGATCTTCATGGATATCCAGATGCCGGTCATGGACGGCTTCCAGGCGACCCGCGCCATCAGGGAGCTGGAACAGGAACGGGGAGGGCGTATCCCCATCGTGGCCATGACTGCCTACGCGGCCAGCGGTGATCGGCAGAAATGCCTGGATGCCGGTATGGATTCCTATATTTCCAAGCCGGTCATGCCGGATGCGATCGTCGCTGCGATCAATCGCTATACCGCCGCGTCACCGCCCGAGCCTGTCCAGGCAGCGGCGGACAGCGAACCCGCCCCGGAGCCGGACCTGCCGGTCTTCGACCGTGACGAACTCCTGGGCCGGCTCGGTGGCAAGGCAGAGATGATCCCCCGTTTCTGCACCATGTTCATCGGCAGCGTGACGACCGGCGTGGAAGGTGTCCGCAAGGCGCTGGATGCCGGGGATGCCGAGGAGTTGCACCGCCAGGCCCACACCATCAAGGGGGCGGCCGCCAACATCGGCGCCGCCCGTATCCGGGCATGCGCCACCCGGCTGGATGAAATGGCCAAGTCCCGTGAAATCTCCGGGGCGCCGGCCCTGCTCGACGAGTTGGCGGCCGAATTCGACCTGTTCAGAAACGAGGTCGGCGGACCGCAATGATCGGATGAATGGCGGCCCCGCGTTCCCCGTGAACCCCATGAATCCCGGGATTGCACTGATCATGGTGTGGTATTGTGTGGCATGAAATAATTATTATTGACAATATTGGTGAATAAATGATACTTCTACAAGCATAGTTGTCACATAAAGCGGTATACATAGCAGCATTTCTTATCAAGAGCGACTGAGGGACTGGCCCTTTGACGTCGCGGCAACCTCCCTTCGGGGAAGGTGCCAATTCCAGCGGGATCCGACGATCCCGGGAGATAAGGAAGAGAAGAAACCTCTCTAGGAATCCTCTTCCGCACCCCGGAAGGGGATTTTTTCTTTGGAGGTGTACGATGAACATCACGACGCAGGCGGTTCAAATCGGGCTGGAGTGGGACAGCCGCACCGGGGCGGTATCCGTCCCCATCTACCAGACCGCGACCTTCAGGCATCCGGGGCTCGGCCAGAGCACGGGCTTCGATTACACCCGTTCCGGCAACCCGACCCGCCAGGCCCTGGAGGATGGCATGGCGCGCCTGGAGGGGGGCAGCCGCGGTTTCGCCTATTCCTCCGGCATGGCCGCCATTACCAACCTGCTGCTGCTCTTTAGCTCCGGAGACCACATCGTCGTTACCGAGGATCTGTACGGCGGCACCTGCCGTCTGTTCGACAGGGTCTTCAACCAGTATGGGTTGCAGTTCACCTACGTGGACACCAGCGACAGCGCCCAGGTCAGCGCCGCCATCAGGCCCGAGACCAGGGCCCTGTTCGTGGAATCGCTCACCAATCCGCTGCTGAAGTTCGCCGACCTGCCGGCCCTGTCCGCTCTCTGCCGCGAACGCGGTCTGCTGCTGATCGTTGACAATACCTTTCTGACCCCCTACCTGCTGAAACCCCTCGACCTTGGGGCGGACATCACGGTCTACAGCGCCTCCAAATATCTGGCAGGCCACAACGACACCATTGCCGGCCTGGTGGTGGTCAAGGAGCCTCAGTTGGCCGAACGGGTCTATTTCCATCAGAATTCGGTGGGGGCGGTGCTGGGGCCCCAGGACTCCTGGCTGGTGACCCGCGGCATCAAGACCTTGGGGGTGCGGATGGACCGCCAGCAGGAGAACGCCCTCGGCATAGCGCGCTGGTTGAAATCACACCCGCGTATCGCCAGGGTGTACTATCCCGGCCTGGACGGGCATCCCGATCACGATTTGATGCAGCGCCACAGCCGGGGATTCGGCGCCATGATCGCCTTCGAGGTTGACAACCCGGCCCTGGTGGAGCAGATTCTGCTGAAGACCCGGCTGATCTCCTTTGCCGAGAGCCTGGGGGGAGTGGAAAGCCTGATCACCTTCCCCGAGGTGCAGACCCATGCGGACATCCCCCCCGAGCTGCGCGCCCGGCTGGGGATCAACAACGTGCTGCTGCGCCTGTCGGTGGGGATCGAGGATGGGGACGATCTGATCGAGGATCTGCGCCAGGCGCTGGAGGGATAGAGGATTCGCTTTCAAGCGTATAGCTGCGTTGCTTCGTCGGGACTCTCCTCGACGTACCGTCCGGTACGCCTGCGTCGGTGCCTCCTCGCTGCCTTGCTCTACGCCCGAAATCGAACCCTTGTCAGTGTGTCAGATAGGAGAACACCATGAAATTCGCGACAAAGCTGATCCACGGGGGCCAGACCGTCGATCCCCGCACCGGGGCGCTGGGCATGCCCATTTACCAGACCTCCACCTTTCGCCAGCAGTCGGTTGACAGTTTCGGCAAATACGACTATGCCCGCTCCGACAACCCGAGCCGCGAGGCGCTGGAGGAGGCCATGGCCCAGTTGGAGGGGGGCACCCGCGGCTTTGCCTTTGCCTCGGGCATGGCGGCCATCACCTCCACCCTGCTGATCTTTTCGGCCGGCGATCATCTGGTGGTGTGCGACGACGTGTACGGCGGCACCTACCGAGCCCTGACCGGCGTGTTCAACCGCCTCGGCATCCAGTCCACCTTCGTGGACGCCACCAGCGTGGAGGCCATCGCCGCCGCCATCAGGCCCGAGACCAGGGGTATCTACCTGGAGACCCCATCCAACCCGCTGCTCAAGGTCACCGACCTCAAGGCCGTGGCGGAGTTGGCCCGATCCAGGGGGATCATCACCCTGGTGGACAATACCTTCATGACCCCCTACCTGCAACGCCCGCTGGAACTGGGGTGCGACATCGTGCTGCACAGCGGCACCAAGTTCCTGAGCGGCCACAGCGACGTGATCTGCGGCTTTGCCGTGGTGGCTGACATTGATCTGGGCAACCGCATCCGCTACATCCAGAACGGCTTCGGCGCCATCCTGGGACCACACGACTCGTTCCTGGCCCAGCGGGGGATCAAGACCCTCAAGGTCAGGATGGACCAGGCCCAGGGCAGCACGCAGAAGATCGTCCAGTGGCTGGGGGAGCAAAAGCAGGTGAGGGCGGTGCATTATCCGGGGCTGGCCGGCCACCCAGGCCATGGCGTCCACGGTAGCCAGGCCGACGGACCGGGCGCGGTCTTTTCCTTCGAATTGGACTCGTTCCAGACTACCAAACGGCTCCTGGAGGGTTCCCGGCTGTCGGCCTTCGCCGTCAGCCTGGGGGGGGTGGAGAGCATCATCTCCTACCCGGCCCGCATGTCCCACGCCGCCGTCCCGCCGGCCGAACGGGCGCGCAAGGGGATTACCGACACCCTGGTGCGCCTCTCGGTTGGGCTGGAGGACCCGGACGATCTGATCGCCGACCTGGCCCGGGCAATGGGGTGAGGGGCGATGATGAAGATCCGCATCAACGAGCAGGAGGTCGCGGTAGAGGCGGGCCTCACCGTGGCCGAAGCGACCGCACGGTTCAGACCCGGCGCCGACGTGCTGATCCTGAACGGTTTCCCCGCACCGCCCGAAACAACGGTCCGGGAAGGGGACACCCTCTGCCTGATCCGGCGCGGCGAGCGGCCCGGGGAGGATGAACTGGAATGCCTGATGGCCGCCCGCCACACCCCAGGCGTGCATTCCCGGCTCAAGCGGGCGACCGTGGGAATCGCAGGCGTTGGCGGCTTGGGGTCGGCGGTGGCCGTGGCCCTGGCGCGGGTGGGGGTGGGACGGCTGGTGATCGCCGACTTCGACGTGGTGGAACCATCCAACCTGAACCGCCAGCAGTATTTCGTGGACCAGTTGGGCCTGTTCAAGGTCGATGCCCTGGCCGCCAACCTGGCCCGAATCAACCCCTACGTGATTGTAGAGCCGCACTGCGTGCGGCTGGAAGAGGACAACATCCCGCCTATCTTCGGTTGTTGCTCTGTCGTGGTGGAGGCATTCGACCGGGCCGACATGAAGGCCATGCTGGTGGATACGGTGCTCGGCCTCATGCCGCACGCCTCGGTCGTTGCCGCCTCGGGGCTGGCCGGCTATGGCCCGAACAATATCATCGTCACCCGCCGGGTGTCCGGCAGGCTCTTTCTTGTGGGTGACGGCGTTTCCGAGGCCAAGCCGGGCAGCGGCCTGATGGCGCCGCGGGTTGGTATCGCCGCCGGCCACCAGGCCAACCAGGTGGTGCGGATCATTCTGGGGGAGGAAGAATGAAGATTGCCGTGGCCATGAGCGGCGGGGTGGACTCCTCGGTCACCGCAGCCCTGCTCAAACAACAGGGGCACGAGGTGATCGGCATCACCATGCGGCTGTTCGCGCCCCACAGCGCGGGACCCGGCACTGCCGGCCACGACGCCGCCGTGGTGGCGGCGCACCTGGGGATTCCCCATCACCTGGTGGATTTCGAGCCCGATTTCCAAGACCTGATCATTGCGGACTTCATCGATGAGTACCGCTCCGGCCATACCCCCAACCCCTGTGTACGCTGCAACCGCTACATCAAGTTCGGCCTCCTGCTGGACACGGCGCGCAAACTGGGCGCCGAGCTGCTGGCCACCGGGCACTACGTGCGCAGGACCTGCGATACCGACGGCCTCTGCCACCTGCGTACCGCACAGAATATCCGCAAGGATCAGTCGTATTTCCTCTACACCCTGACCCAGGAGCGTTTGCAGCGGGTCATCTTCCCGCTGGGGGAGGTGGAGAGCAAGGACGAGGTGCGCCGCTTGGCGCGGGAGTTCGGCCTGCCGGTGGCGGACAAGGGGGACAGCCAGGAGGTCTGCTTCATCCCCAACGACGACTACGTGGCCTTCCTGGAGGGGAACGCCTCCCTGACGGCCATCCCCGGCGATATCGTCCATGTGAACGGCCGGGTGCTGGGACGGCACCGGGGGACGCACCGCTACACCATCGGCCAGCGCAAGGGGCTGGGAATTGCCTGGAGCGAGCCGCTGTACGTGGTGGGGATCGACAGCGAACGCAACGCGGTGATCGTGGGGGAAGAGGCGCAGGTCTTGGCGGACGGCCTGGCGGCCGAGGAGGTCAGTTGGATCATCCCCCCCGTGGCGAAGATGTTCGGCGCCTTCTGCAAGATCCGCTACCGCCACCAGCCGGTCCCCTGTGAGGTCAGGCTCCTGGAGGGGGCGCGCTGCGAGGTGTGCTTTCATCAACCCCAGAAGGCGGTGACGCCGGGACAGGCCCTTGTGTTCTACCGGGATGACGAGGTCTTAGGCGGGGGGAGGATCGTGGGACCGCTCGCCTGATCCCGCTCCGGCGAATGGCGCGAACGCTTGCAAGCGGCGCTGCATGGCTCGGGGTATGAAATGACAAGCATCCAACTGGAAATCGGGCGGTTTTCCCGGCTGGATTACGCAGTCTTATTGTGCTCTGCTGTTGCGCTCGGGCTGCTACTGGC
>DAIERH010000105.1 GCA_027346925.1 Geobacter sp. | reverse complement strand
GTTTTCCAGCATCATCCGCTCCAGCACCTTGATGTTCATCTCCCGGGAAAAGAACTGGACGTTGTTGCGGTCCTGCTCCTTGGCCTGATACATGGCCAGGTCGGCGTGCTTGAGCAGCACATGGCCGTCCTCGCCGTCCATGGGGTACACGGCGATGCCGATGGAGCCGGTGGTGTAGATCTCGTGGCCGTCGATGTAGGCCGGCTCGGCAAGTATGGCCAGTATCTTCTGGGCCACGGTGCTGATCCCCTCCTCGTGCCCCACGTTGTTCAGGAGGATGACGAATTCGTCGCCGCCGAGGCGGGCCAGGGTGTCGCTGTCGCGGACGCAGGCCGAAAGCCGCTTGGCAACCGCCATCAGCAGCTTGTCTCCGGCACGGTGCCCCAGGGTGTCGTTGATCCGTTTGAAACGGTCCAGGTCGAGGATCAGCACCCCCATCAGGTGCTTTTCGCGGGCAGAGTGGGCAATGGCCAGCTTGATGCGGTCGTGCAGCAGGTTGCGGTTGGGGAGGCCGGTGAGGGTATCGTAGTTGATCAGCTGCTGGATTTCGCTCTCGGCCCGGATGCGGGCCGTGATGTCCAGGGTCGTGCCGGAGATGAGCCTGGCCCTGCCGTTTTCGTCCGTTTCCACTTCCCCCTGGCTGTTCACGACGCTTTCGCCGCTGTTGCGCGTGTTGATGCGGTAGACGATGTTGAAGGGCTGGCAATTCTTGACCGAGTTGAAGACGGCCTTCTTGAAGGCCGACAGATCGGAGGGGTTGATCAGGCCGAAGACCCACTCCATGCGGATCTTTGCCGGTTCGCCCGGGGTGAGGCCGAAGATGCGGTAGAGTTCGTCCGACCAGTAGATTTCACCGCTCGCGATGTCCCACTCCCAACTCCCCATGCGGGCGATCTTCTGGGCCCGGGCCAGCCTCTCCTCGCTCTGGCGCAGCGACAGTTCGGCCTGTTTCAGGCGCTCGCGGGTCTCGGCCTCGTGCCGTGCCCGGGCGACCACGCTGGGGAGGCGGTCCAGGAAGGTGGTGTCCTTGAGCATGTAATCGCAGGCCCCGGTCTTCATCATCTGTACCGCCAGACTGGAATCGTCCCGGCCGGTCACCATGATGAAAGGGGTTGCGTATCCCAGTTTCCGAAGCTGCCCGATCAGGGACGCCCCGGTCATGTCGGGCAGGGTGTAATCAAGGACGATCAGGCTCGGGCAATTGCCGCCAAGCCACTCCAGGGCCTCGTTGCCATTTCCGGCGCAGTGGCTGGAAAAGCCTTCATCCCGGAGGGTCGATGCCATCAGATCGGCAAAGCCGGCATCATCCTCGATGATCAGGATCGGCGATGTTGTCGTTGTATTCTGCCAGGTTTCGGGCATGCACGCTCTCGTGATTATGATCATTCCACGTTGCAATCAAGATGGCACGAAATCAACCACCCCCAGCCCCTCCTTATCAAGGAGGGGAGCCTGACCACCCCCAGCCTCTCCTGGTTCGGGAGGGGCTGGGGGTGGTCAGGTGTCAGCTTGAAAGCTCATATTCTATTTCTTCCTCAACCGCCACCCTTCCTTGTTCACCTGGGGGACACGGGCTATGGCCAGGGAATCGGGAGGCACATCGACCGTGACGGTCGTGCCGGCGGCAACCAGGGCGTTGCGCCCCACGGTGACCGGTGCCACCAGTTGCACGTCGCTGCCGATGAAGACATTGTCGCCGATGACGGTGCGGTGCTTGGCGACCCCGTCGTAGTTGCAGGTGATGGTGCCGCAGCCGATGTTGACGTCGCGGCCGATCTCGGCGTCACCCAGATAGGTCAGGTGGGATGCCTTGGAGCCTTCACCCATGACCGCCTTCTTGGTTTCCACGAAGTTGCCGATCTTGACGTGGTTCGCAAGCACGGTGCCGGGGCGCAGGTGCGCCATGGGACCGACGCTCACGTCGTCGTGCAGTTCCGCGTCTTCCAGCACCGAGCCGGACTTGATGTGACATCCGGTGCCGATGCGGCAGCCGGAGATGGAGACGCCGGCATCGATGGTGCAGGAGGGGCCTATGGCCGTGGGCCCGTTGATGTGGCAGTTGGGGTGGATGACCGTATCGGGTGCGATGGTGACCCCGTGGTCGATATAGGTGTGCTCCGGGTCGATGATGGTCACACCGGAGAGCATGAGATCGCGGTTGATGCGCCGGCGCAGGATGCCGGCCGCCTCGGCCAGTTGGACCCGGTCGTTGATCCCCATTACCTCGTCGCTGTCGTCCGCAGGCATGGCAAGACAGGTCAGCCCCTTGGCCACGGCAATGGCCACCAGATCGGTCAGATAGAACTCGTTCTGGGCGTTCGCGTTGCCGATCTTGCCTATGTTTTCGAACAGGAAGCCGGACTCCATGCAGTAGATGCCGCTGTTGATCTCACGGATCGCCCGTTCCGCCGCGGTGGCATCCTTTTGCTCCACAATGGCTGCCAGCTTGCCTGCCTCGTCCCGGAGCACCCGGCCATAGCCGTCGGGGTCGTCCAGCACGGCGGTCAGTACCGTGACGGCCGCATCGTGCGAACGATGGGACCGGATCAACGCCGTGAGTGTCTCCCCCCGTAAAAGCGGCGTGTCGCCGCACAGGATCAGCACCGTCCCGTTGAAGCCTGCCAGCTGCTCCCGGCAGCAGGCCACGGCATGGCCGGTGCCGAGCTGTTCCTCCTGCAGGACCGTGCGGACATCCCGGTTATCCCGGAAATAGGCGGCCACCGCCTCGGCCTGGTGTCCGATCACCAGCGCAATCGGAGTTGCGCCGGCGTCACGGGCGGCCTCCACCGGCCATGCGGCCATGGGCCGTCCGGCAAGCGGATGAAGAACCTTGGCCAGACCCGATTTCATGCGGGTCCCCTTGCCGGCTGACAGTATTACGGCTGCAATATGGTCCATCACGTTCTGCTCCGTTCGAATCAATATCGATCTGTTTCGATGTGAAACGCAGTTTATGCGAAGCGGAAAATCGCGTCAAGACAATAGAGCAGGATTAAGGCTTTACACGCCCCTTGCTTTGGTTATATCCTCATCCAGCGCATTTTGCACCGCGATCATGAAAGGCCTTGCATGGCGATTGTTGACGACCTGCCACAACTGGAACAGCTGTTGAACGACCTGATCACCAGGTACGAGCAGTATTTCATCGGCCTGGAAAAGCGCGAACCGCTCCCCTTGCTGGACGAGGTACAAAAGATTGTGCGCCGTTACGCCGCGACGCCCATCAACAACACCATGTATAAACACCGGTACACGATGCTTGTGGCGCGTTTCAACACCTACCGCGAACATTGGAACCGCATCGTCAAGCTGATCGAGGAGGGGAGGTACTCCCGTGACCGTTTCATCGGCGACCTGCATCGGCGCCAGGGCGGCTCCGGCACCCGGGCCCGCGGCGAAGCGGCCCAGCCCCAGCGGGACAACGAAGCGGAACGAGTTTACCAGGAGTTTCGCGAGGCCCGCAAGGCCTGCAATCTGCCGGTGGACAAACTGAGCCGCGACATGGTGGCGGTAACCATCGAAAAAAGCAGGCCGGCTCTGGCAGCCAGGCTGGGAACCGACGATCTGACCTTTCGCGTGGTCGTGGAGAACGGCAAGCCGAAGATAAAGGCCAGTTCACGCAAAAAAGCGTCCGAATAAAACCCAGCACTGCTTCATCAAGTGACCATGCATACAGACACCCCTCTGCTCCCGCAAATCGCCGATATCCTGGCAGCCCTGGCCCGGGGTGAGCGCACGATCCGTCTGTCCGGATTGCAAGGCTCGGCGCCGGCCTGTGTGCTGGCCGAACTGCTCCGCAGCCGGACCGGCCCCCTCCTGGTGATCACCGCCGACCAGGAGGGGGCCGAGGAGTTCTGCCGCGAACTCGGTTTCTTTGCCGGCGGCGCGTTCGCGCCGCTGTTTTTCCCGGCCTGGGACTCCCCCCCCTTCGGGGCCGCTTCGCCCCACCCCGACATTTCCGGCGCCAGGCTCGATGCCCTGTTCCGCCTGCACGGCAACCTGGCGCAGGTGGTGGTCCTGCCGGTGGCTGCGGCCATGCAGCGGGTCCTGCCGCGCCGGCTTTTCAACGAGGCATCCTGTTACCTGGTGGCCGGCGAGGAGTTCGGGCGGGACGACCTGCTGGGCCGTCTGGTCAAGCTGGGCTATGCCAACGTTCCCCTGGTGGAGGACCGGGGCACCTTTGCCGTGCGCGGCGGCATCCTGGATATCTTCCCCCCGAACTTCAGCGCCCCGGTGCGGATCGAGTTCCTGGGCGACACGGTCGAGACCATGCGCACCTTTGACCCGCTCACCCAGCGCTCCCTCCAGGCGGTGGAGGAACTGGTGCTGCTCCCCTCCCGGGAGATCCTGCTGACCGACGATCTGCTGGCCGATATCGCCCCCCGCCTGAAGGCCTGCTGCGACGACCTGGACATCCCGGCCGACCGGCGGCGGGCCATCCTGGAAGACCTGAGGAACGCCGTCTATTTCCAGGGGATCGAATACCTGCAGCCTCTGCTGCATCCCCATCTCTCGACCGTCTTCGACTATGCCCAGTCCTGGCCGCTGGTCCTGCTCGATCCCGAGGCGGTCCGCGGTGCGGCGGCCCGTTTCCGCGAGGAGGTCGCAAACGGCGACGCCAAGGCCCGCGCGGCCGCACTGCCCCATTCGCCTCCCGGTGAACTGTTCCTCTCCAGCCAAGAGCTTGACGCCGTCATGAGCGGCCGCAGCCGCCTGGAGGTGTCCGGCCTGGTGCTGGACGACACCGGGGCAATGACCGTCACGATCCCGTGCGAGGCAAACGCCGATCTGCGGGTGACCGTCTCCAAGGAGACCACCCACGCCCTGGCGCCCCTGGCCCATACCCTGCGGGAGTGGCTCGGCCAGGGTTTCCGTGTCCTGATTGCCTGCCACCAGCGCCCCCAGGCCGAGCGGCTGAAGGAACTGCTCGGTCCCTACGACGTCTCCTGCATCATCAGCGAGGGGCCGTTCCCGGAGGCGGTGGGTGGCCAGCCCCCCACCGGTATCACCCTCCTCCTGGGCGAGATCTCCCGCGGTTTCCGCCTCCCCTGGTCTCGCCTGGCCCTGATAGCCGAGGAGGAACTGTTCGGCAGGCGCGTGCGCCGACGCGGCGTCTCGGAGGTGCGCAAGAAGCAGATCCTGGCGTCCCTGGCCGAGCTCAAGCCGGGAGACCACATGGTGCACGTGGACCACGGCATCGCCCTGTATCGCGGCCTGCAACACATCAGCGTCGGCGGGGTGGGTGGGGATTTCCTGCTTCTGGAATACGCGGGGGGGGACAAGCTCTACCTGCCGGTGGACCGCCTGGGCCTGGTGCAGCGCTACGTGGGGCCGGAAGGGAGCCAGCCGGGCCTGGACAAACTGGGCGGCACCGGCTGGGAAAGGTCCAAGGGCAAGGCCAGGAAGGCCATCGAGGAGTTGGCGGGGGAACTGCTGGAGATCTATGCCCAGCGCCAGATCCGCGAAGGCTTCTCATTTTCGCCGCCGGACGAATTGTATCGCGAGTTCGAGGCCACCTTTGCCTGGGAGGAAACACCGGACCAGCTCTCGGCCATCCAGGACGTGCTGGCCGACATGCAGCACTCCCGCCCCATGGACCGGCTTGTGTGCGGCGACGTGGGCTACGGCAAGACCGAGGTCGCCCTGCGGGGCGCATTCAAGGCCGCCCTGGACGGCAAACAGGTCGCCATCCTGGTCCCAACCACCATCCTGGCCCAGCAGCACTACGAGACCTTTCACGAGCGGCTCAAGGAGTATCCGGTCAGCGTGGAGGTCATCTCCCGCTTCCGCACCCCAAAGGAACAGAAGGACATCCTGGAGCGGCTGAAAAAGGGGGGGATCGACATCATCATCGGTACCCATCGCCTGCTTCAGAAGGATGTGGAGTTCCGCGACCTGGGAATGGTGATCATCGACGAGGAGCAGCGTTTCGGGGTCAAGGACAAGGAGCGGCTCAAGGCCTTCCGGGCCGTGGTGGATGTCATGACCCTGACCGCCACCCCCATCCCGCGCACCCTGTACCTGTCCATGATGGGGATCCGCGACCTCTCCATCATCGACACCCCGCCGGTGGATCGCCTGGCGGTCAAGACCTTTGTGGCGCGTTTCTCCGAGGACCTGATCCGCGAGGCGATCATGCGCGAACTGCGCCGGGGCGGCCAGATCTTCTTCGTCCATAACCGGGTCCAGACCATCGCCAAGCGGGCCGAGCAACTGGCGGCCATCGTGCCCGAGGCCCGGATCAGCGTGGGCCATGGCCAGATGGGTGAACATGAATTGGAAAAGGTCATGCTGGACTTCATGCACGGCCGGACCAACCTGCTGCTCTGCACCACCATCATCGAGTCGGGCCTGGACATCCCCAATGCCAACACCCTGATCGTGGACCGGGCCGATACCTTCGGGCTGTCCCAGCTCTACCAGTTGCGCGGCCGGGTGGGGCGCTCCAGCCAGCGCGGCTACGCCTACCTGCTGATCCCCGGCGAGTCCACCCTCACGGCTGACGCCCGCGAACGCCTGAAGATCCTGCAGGACATCTCCGAATTGGGGGCCGGTTTCCGCATCGCCACCCACGACATGGAGATCCGCGGGGCCGGCGACATGCTGGGGAGCCGCCAGTCCGGCACGGTGACCGAGATCGGCTTCGAGCTCTACAACGAGATGCTGGAGGAGACCATCTGCCGCCTGCGGGGCGAGGAGACCACCCTCCGGGTCGAACCGGAGATCAACCTCAAGGTGCCGGCCTTCATCCCCGAGGCGTACATCAGGGACACCGGCCAACGCCTGGTGATCTACAAGCGGCTGACCCAGGCAGAGAGCGAGGACGACGTGCTGGACGTGCAGAACGAGGTGACCGACCGCTTCGGCGCCTACCCCCTGGCCACCTCCTACCTGTTCGAGATCATGCGGCTGCGCGTGCTCCTGAAGCGTCTGCTGGTGCGGCAGATCGACTACGACGGCAAAAACCTCGTCATTTCCTTCCACCCCCGTACCCCGGCCCCCCCCGACACCATCATCGCCATGATGCGGGACGAGCCCAGGAAATACCAGTTCACCCCCGACTATCGCCTGACCTGCGCGGTTGCCGGCGGCGCCTTCGAGGACATCCTTGGGGAGGCCAGAAAGGTCCTGCTCCGGCTCATGCCGGCGGAGGGGGGCGGGTGAGAGCCTTCAAAGCCACCGGCAGACCCGGATGAACAACGCCCTCCGCGAGTGGCTGAAGACGCACTCTCCGGCGTAGCCGGTCCCGCCGCGTCGGCTGGGAGAAACTTGAGAGAAACGTGGGATCGACTCCTCACACCTCCTTACGAAAGGGAAAGGGTGAAGTTGCCACATCCGGCCCTGTTGGCAACTTCACCCTCCCCAATCCTCCATTTTTCCGGCGTCCCAGTAACTCCTGTTAGCACTGGAGACACTGTTAGAGTTGATGACCATCCAATAAAATCAGTTTATTTTTATAACAATATTGCTTCCGATATCCGTAACAAAGAGACTTTTGCCATCTGTGATGACGCCTCGAGGATCTGAAAAACTGGTAGCTGGTACAGCCGTACCAAGTACATAATGGTTAAGTCCTTGAACATTGCTAATGGCTACATATAGATTTATTCCATCAGTAGTAATACCGGCAAGTCCGACGGGGACGGCTAACGAATCATTCGGCGGGGAGAAAGTGGTATCAGAGCTCCTTGTCACTATCCCACTGGAAATTGACATCTTATAGAACCCCTGA
>DAIERH010000104.1 GCA_027346925.1 Geobacter sp. | reverse complement strand
CCATGGATGTACAGACCTTCATTCAGCTCCTCCTATTCCCAATGTTTCACAACGACCGCTTGAGCAGCCGTTCCAACTCACCCACAAAGCCGCGCCGGAAGGCGAGCACGCAGATGACGAAGATCACCCCGATCACCACCGTGATCCAAGAGCCGAATGAACTCAGCTTGGAGTCGAGGGTCACCACCGTAAAGGCCCCGGCCAGCGGACCCAGTACCGTGCCCAGCCCACCCAGCAGGGTCATCAGCACCACCTCGCCCGAGGTATGCCAGTTGACGTCGGTGAGGGATGCCAACTGGAACACCAGCGCCTTGGTGGCACCGGCCATGCCCGCCAGGGAGGCGGAGATGACAAAGGCCAGCAGTTTGACCCGCTCCACGCGGTAGCCCAGGGAAACGGCCCGGGGCTCGTTCTCGCGGATCGCCGCCAGCACCTTGCCGAAGGGAGAATGGACGGCGCGCAGGATGATCCAGAACCCGAGACAGAAGATCGCGAACACGAAATAATACAGGTTCAGTTCCAACGGCGTGCCGAACACGTCGTAGGTCTTGTCCAGGTCGATCAGGCCGAACAGCATGCCGCGCGGTATGTCCTGCAGGCCGTCCTCGCCGCCGGTAAAATCGGACTTGAGGGCGGCAAAGTAGACGATCTGCGCCAGGGCCAGGGTGACCATGGCGAAATAGATGCCCTGGCGCCGGATCGCCAGGCTGCCGAAGACGACCCCCAGCAGCGCGGCCGCAGCCGTACCGGCCAGTATACCCAACTCCGGGGTCAGGCCGCTGTTCTTCACCAGGTAGCCGGTGATGTAGGCGGCCCCGCCGAAAAAGGCGGCGTGGCCGAAGGAGAGCAGGCCGGCATAGCCCAGGAGCAGGTTGAAGGCGCAGGCAAAAAGGGCAAAGCAATACAGCTTCATCAGGAAGACCGGGTAGACCACGAACGGTGCCGTCAGGCCGAGCAACAGCAGGATGAGCCAGGTGTACTTGTTCATGGAGTTCAGGCCTCCTTGCCGAACAGGCCGGCCGGTTTCACCAGCAGCACGACCACCATCATCAGGAAGACCACCGTGCTGGAGGCGGGGGGATAGACCACCTTGGCGAGACCTTCGATTACGCCGAGGGCCAGACCGGTCACGATCGATCCCATGATCGACCCCATGCCGCCGATTACCACCACGGCGAACACGGTGATGATCATCTCCGACCCCATGACCGGGCTGACTGAGTAGATCGGTGCCGCCACCACCCCGGCAAAGGCCGCCAGTGCAACGCCGTAGCCGTAGGTCAGGGTGATCATGAGCGGTACGTTGATGCCGAAGGCCTGCACCAGTTCGGGCTTCTCCGTGCCGGCCCGCAGATAGGCGCCCAGTTTTGTCCGCTCGATCATGAACCAGGTGCCGAAGCAGACCGCCAGGGAGATCGCGATGGCCCACAGCCGGTAGGAGGGAAAGACCATGAAGCCCAGATTTACTGCGCCTTCCAGGATGGCTGGCTTGCCGTCGTAGGGGGTGCCGGACACATTGAAGTAGTTGGTGAAGATGCCTTGGATGATCAGGGCTATGCCGAAGGTCAGCAGCAGGCCGTACAGGTGGTCGAAGCGGTAGAGCCGGTTCAGCATGGTCTTTTCGATCACGATACCCAACAGTCCCACCACCAGCGGCACGACGATCAGAGCGGCCCAGTAGTTGAGGTGGAACTCGGGCATCCCCAACAACGGGCCCAGGTCGTTATAACCCATCAGGGCCACGAAGGCCCCCAGCATGTACAGGGCACCGTGGGCGAAGTTGACGATGTTCAGCAGGCCGAAGATGACCGCCAGGCCGAGGCTCAGGGTGGCGTAGAACACCCCGTTGTTGAGTCCCAGCATGATCTGCGACATGACCGTCTGAAAGGTGATTTCCATGATCCGTCTCCATGTTTCCTTCCGTAGGGGCGGCCCCGCGTGGCCGCCCTTTCTGCGGCCGCCCAACCGGCGGGCAACCACACGGGGTTGCCCCTACCTCTTTACCAGCGGGCACGTGCTCTTGGCGAGCGGCATGAATGCCTGGTCGCCGGGGATGGTCTTGATGATCTTGAGCAGATCCCAGTCACCCTTGGATTCGGAGGGTTTTTTCACCTCCACCAGGTACATGTCGTGCACCATGCGCCCGTCGGCCCTGATCTTGCCGTTGACGGCAAAGAAGTCGCTGATGTTCATGGTTCTGAGCTTGGCCATGACCGCGTCCGGGTCATCGGTGCCGGCCGCCTTGATCGCCTTCAGGTAGTTCATGGTGGCCGAGTAGGCACCGGCCTGGTCCATGGTCGGCATGGTCTTGTGCTTGGCGTAGAAGCGCTTGGACCAGTCACGGGTCGCCTTGTCCCGGTCCCAGTAGAAGCCGCTGGCGAACTGCATCCCCTGGGCCACGGGAAGCCCCAGGCTCTTGATGTCGCTGATGAACACCAGGAGCCCCACCAGACGCTGGCCCTTTTGGGCCACGCCGAACTCCCGCGCCTGCTTGACCGCATTGGTGAAGTCGCCGCCGGCATTGGCCAGGCCGATCACCTTGGCGCCCGAGTTCTGGGCCTGCAGCAGATATGATGAAAAGTCGGCCGTGGAGAGGGGGTGGCGTACCCCGCCGAGCACCTTGCCGCCATGGGTCTTGACGAAGTCGGCGGTATTCTTCTCCAGGGAGTGGCCGAAGGCGTAGTCGGCGGTGATGAAGTACCAACTCTTGCCGCCCGAGCCGACCACCGCGTTGCCGGTCACGTTGGCCAGGGCGTAGTTGTCGTAGGCGTAGTGGATGCCATAGGGGGTGCAATCCTTGTTGGTCAGGTCGGTGGAGCCGGCTCCGGTCACCATGGTGATGCGCTTCTTCTCCGCCCCGACCTTCTGCACCGCCAGGGCGCAGGCCGAATTGAGCAGGCCGGTGATCATGTCCACCTTGCCGGTGTCGAACCATTCCCGTGCCTTGGTGGAGGCGATGTCAGCCTTGTTCTGATGGTCGGCGCCCACGACCTGGATCGGTTTGCCCAGCACCTTGCCGCCGAAATCGGCCACCGCCATCTCCACCGCCACCTGGGTACCTTTGCCGCCGATCTGGGAGTAGACGCCGGACATGTCGGTAAGCACGCCGATCTTGACCACGTTGTCGGAAATCCCCTTGCCGGCCGCGCCCGCGATCCCGGCCGCCATTGCCATTGCTGCAACGCATCCCACCAGCCATAGTGCCTTTGTCTTCATTCGACTTCTCCTTTCGTGATAACAGTGCGGCATTACACCCCCAGATATCCGTTCAACCGCTCCATGCTTCCCGCCAGTTCGTCCCTGGTGATCATCTCCGCTATCCGGCCGTGGTCGATGACGTAATGCCGGTCGGCCAGGGTGGCGGCGAAATGAAAATTCTGCTCCACCAGGATGATGGTGAAACCGCGCCCCTTGAGTTGGCCGATCAAGTGGCCCAGGGTCTGCACGATCACCGGGGCCAGCCCTTCGGTGATCTCGTCCAGGAGCAGGAGATTGGCCCCGGTGCGCAGGATACGCGCCATGGCCAGCATCTGCTGTTCCCCGCCCGACAGGCACGTCCCCATGCTCTGCCGCCGTTCCAGCAGGTTGGGGAACATCCCGTAGATCTCGGCCAGGGACATGCCCCCTTCCCGCACCACCGGCGGCAGCAACAGGTTCTCCTCCACCGAAAGGCTGGAGAAGATGCCCCGCTCCTCGGGACAATACCCAAGCCCCAGGCGGGCGATGCGGTGGGTCGGCAGGCCGACGGTCTCGCGGCCGTCCACCAGGATCGAGCCGGTTCGGCGTCCCACCAGCCCCATGATCGATTTGAGGATGCTGGTCCGGCCGGCGCCGTTACGACCCAGCAGGGTCACCAACTCCCCTTCACGCACCATCAGGTCGATCCCGTGGACCACATGGGATTCGCCGTAAAAGGCGTGCAGATCAGTAATACGTAGCAATTCCCTGGCAGTCGGGTCAGACATGTGCGCTCCCCATGTACGCCTCCATGACCTGCGGATTTCCGGAAACCTCGGCGTAGCTTCCCTCGGCCAGGATCGCCCCCCGTTGGAGCACGGTGATCCGGTCGGCCAGGGTCGCCACCACCTTCAGGTTGTGCTCCACCATCAGGATGGTGCGGTTTGCCGAGACCTGCTTCACCAGGGCGGCGATCCGCCCCACGTCCTCCATCCCCATCCCCTGGGTCGGCTCGTCCAGCAGCATCAGCTCGGGATCAAGGGCCAGGGTGGTGGCTATCTCCAGGGCACGCTTGCGGCCGTAGGCCAACTCTGCGGTAACGGTGCCGGCGCAGTCGGCCAAGCCCACCGCCTCCAGCAGTTCCCTGGCCCGCTCGTCCAGCACCCCGAGCGTTGCTGCGTGTTTCCAGAAGTGGTAGGTGGTCCCCAGCTTGCGCTGCAACGCAACGCGTACATTCTCCAGTGGCGTAAGGTTGGGGAAGACCGCCGAGATCTGGAATGAACGCACGACCCCGCGTTCTGCGATATCGGCCGGCTTTTCCCCGGTGATGTCGAGGCCGTTGAACATAATGCTGCCGGCGGTGGGGGTGAGGAATTTGGTCAGCAGGTTGAAAACGGTCGTCTTGCCGGCCCCGTTCGGACCGATCAGGGCGTGGATATGCCCGCGCGCGACACGCAGGTTGACATTGCTTACCGCGATGAAACCGCGGAACTCCTTGGTGAGGTTTTTGGTTTCGAGGATATGGTCCGCCACCTTGCAGCCTCCCCTACTTCAGTTGGCTTGGCCATCGCATTTTTTGCGAACGCCATGGGGTATTGGCGCCTTCTCTGTCGGCGCACGTTTCGTTTAAAAGCAAATACCGTTCCATATTTTACAAACAACAAAACAGGCCCCAGGCGGGGACTTGCCATTCACGGATGAATTAAAATGATCAATTTATTGATCAAAAAAATGGACCACATGTGTTTATAGTTTAATATTATGATGGTTATATCTTGATCTAGTAATGGTTCAAATTATTCATTATTGGATCATATCTACCGGCGATTTGCAATAACAATGTTTTACTGTTCTGGCAATTGGCAAAAAAGGGGCAACCGGTGGTTGCCCCTCGCCCGGGGTGCGCTGTGCTGAAAATCGAAAGGTTACAGGAACACGATGTCGTCGGCCAAGTCGGTCAGCTTGTCGCCGCCGTTTACGGTAACGCTAAAGGTATTCTCGATGCCGATCACCCCCTTGCCCGGTATCACGAATTTCGGCTCGATGGCGATGGTCTGGCCGGACTGGAGCGGCACCTTGAAGCCCTGGGCGATGACCGGGAATTCATCCAGTTCCAGGCCCACGCCGTGACCGACGAAACGGGCCTGCTCGCCCGGCATGCCCATGAAGTTCTTCCCCAGGCCGGCCTGCTCCGCCATGTTGGCTGCCATGAAAAAGAGTTCCTCGCAGATGGCTCCCGGCTTCAGTGTCCGTTGGAGGGTATCCTGGATCTCCTGGGCCACGATGAAGGCGCGGTGCAGTTCGGGATCAAGGGAGCCGAGCACGAAGATGCGGGACATGTCGGTGATGTAGCCGTTGAAGACGCCGGTGTAGTCCAGCAGGACCGGCACGTTGTCGGCGATGACCTCAGTGGAGGCGCCGTGGGGCGAGGCATTGGACAGGCCGCGTCCGGTGACCGCGCCGTCGAAGAAGCCATAGCTGGGCCCGCCGGCCGAGACCGCCAGCCCCATGAACAGCTCCTGATTGTAGGCCCGCATGCGGACGAACCCTTCGTTGCCCGCCTTGCGCAGACGGTACTCGAATTCCGCCGCCAGATCGATCTCGCGCATACCGGTCCTGAGGAATTGCGGCACCTGGCTAAAGACCGAGCAGAGCTTGCTTCCGCTCAGGCGCAACTGCTCCAGTTCAAAGGCGGATTTTACCGAGCGCAGTTCGCGATTGAGGGGCGAGATGTCCACGAACTCCCGTTTGCCCAGGAGCTTGCCGTAGTAGTTGAGTTGCTGCACCGGCGCCACGTCGAAGGTGAAGCCGATTTTTTGGACCCGCTCGTCGAACAGGGACGGAAAATCCTTGCTGGAGGGAAAGGGGCGGATGTCGGCCAGGGCGCTCTCTTCCCTGGCGCGTGCCAGGCTCTTGCGCACCAGCAGCGCGGGCCCCTCGGCCGGTATCCAGAGGGTGGAATTCTGGCGGGTGCCGCTGAAGTAGTAGACGTCGATGGGAAAGATGAACAGGGCGCCGTCGAGCCCCTTGTCCTTGAGCATGGCCTGCATGTTCGTGATGCGCTGTTTCGCTTCGGATGCGGTGATCATGGGGGTCTCCTGGGTTGTATTTGGGCGGTGGGGACGCGTGTACGGTGTCGCTACAAAAGGGATTCAAGGCAACGGTTACGGCCACTCATCAAAGAACGCGATCTCGGCCAACTCCTTGCGGGGCATACTGCGCCGGTCGCGGATGACCAGAAAGATGTCCAGGTGATGTTCCTTTCAGATGATGGAATGATGGGCCACCACCGCCTGATGGCTGCGCAGGGCCCCCAGGTAGCGGGCATCCTCGGCGTAGGTGGTGGGATAAATCGGCGGCACCGGGCAATGGTTCAAGTCCTTGTCCACATGGACAAAGGTGAACAGGCACGAGTTGGACAGGGCCTTGCTGCTGCGGTCGCGGCTGATGCGCTCGATGCTTGCTTCGATGCAGACAAAGCTGCCGCTGGTGTAGACCACCCGGCTGGTGTAATGCAGTTTGTCGCCCATACGCACCGGGTGCATGAAGTTGATCCGGTTGACGGCGGCGATGATGGAGCGTCCCGGTGCCACGAGGTCCGAGCAGATGGCGGAAAGCTCATAGGCCCGCCTGATAAGGTAGCCGCCGAAGATCTTCTGGGGTACGTTCTCCTGTTCCGGGTACATGCGCTCCCAGGCGTCCGTCACCAGCCTGCCTGCCAGAAGCCCCTGGAAGCCTGGCGCCTCCTGGGCGCGGTGCAGAGAGGTGAGCAGCTCGTACTCCTCCCTGCTGGGCGGTTCCAGGAGCGCCGCCTGGCTCTGCTTGTATTCCTCCCGGCGCGCCAGGGCCTTGTCGAAACGCCGCTGTTCGGTGTCTTCGACATACTCCAGCGGCGGCAAGGCCACGCTGACCGCGTCTTCCGCCATGCCGGAACGGGCCACCATGGTGAAGTAGCAGGAGGCGATATGGATCGGCTCGGGCCCCGGTTGTTCGACCCGGATTCCGACCTCCAGGGAACTGCGCCCCACGTGGTTGATGCGGGCGCGGCATACCAGGTCGCGGGTCACATCGGCGGCGTGGCGGATGAAGATG
The DNA here is from genome assembly GCA_027346925.1 of Geobacter sp. GTDB lineage: Bacteria > Desulfobacterota > Desulfuromonadia > Geobacterales > Pseudopelobacteraceae > JACPFJ01. The sequence goes on along the minus strand of DAIERH010000104.1, from coordinate 498 downwards.
TTGTCGATGGCCGCCGTCACCACCCTGGCCTCGGGGTAAAAGACGTTCACATAGTTGAGCGCCGTCTCCTCGGCCACCTTGTCCAGCACCTCCAGCAGCAGGCCAAAGCGGATGTTGCCCTTGATCGGTTCATCCATCACCATGAAGCGGCGACGAAGCTCGCTGTCGCTGCTGAACTGCAAGGTTTGGTAAAACGAGGTATCCGCGGGGTGTGTCATGGCACGGCTCCTTTACGGAAAAAATGGCAGTTAGTTGATTGTAGAGAGTGTACCAATCTCCGTTGATTCGTAAAGGGAAAATTCAATGTTTTGGAACGCATAATTTTTCGCAAGATCAAGGCTGTCGAGGGATTGCGCGGAGGCGTAGCAGCGCTACGCCGCACAAGCGATCCCGAATACTTACGCAGAGATTGCGGAAAAGTGTGCGTTCCCTATTACATGTTTCTTCTGTATTGCCCGCCGACTTCATAGAGCGCATGGCTGATCTGCCCCAATGAAG
>DAIERH010000103.1 GCA_027346925.1 Geobacter sp. | reverse complement strand
CGTCTCGCGCCGATAGTGCCGGCAACGCCCCGAGCCGTATGCGCCAGGCGTTGCGCGAGGGCGCTGTCTCCGGCAGCCAGGGCCTTTGCGACGGCAATGGCCGTTGTGCCCTGGTTATCCAGAAAGGCCCGCAAAATCCACAGGTACAGTTCCCTGTTGCCATCGATATTGTCGAGTGCCGCGGAGACGTCCACGCCGGGGATGGGGGGGATGACGATCCCCTCTCCGGCTCCCTTTCCGACATGGGGAACACTACGAGGACCGTTCTCGGGCCGCCTGAGATGACTGTCTATGGTCTTGAACATGGTCCGCAGATCGATCGGCTTGGTGATGAGATCGTCCATGCCGGCATCGAAAGCCTTCCGCTGCTCCTCCACCAGGGCATGGGCGGTCATGGCGATGATCGGGAGACTGGAGAAGCGTCCATCGGCCCTGATGAGCCGGGTGGCCTCGTAACCGTCCATCCTGGGCAGTTGGATATCCATCAGCACCAGGTCGTAGGGGGGCTCTGCCGCGGTGACCTTCTCCACCGCCTCCCAGCCGTTGCAGGCCACATCCATCGCGGCACCCAACTCGCCCAGGAGTTCAACGGTTATCTGCCGGTTGATCTCGTTGTCGTCCACCAGCAGGATGCGGACTCCGGAAAAGTCATGCCCCGCCCCTCCGGTACGCTGAGCCGTCACAGCCGCCGCCGGCTCGGGGGACCGGAAAATCCGGCACAACTCTTCGACAAGGGCCGTGGAGGTGAATGGTTTATGCAGGAATTCGTCGGCGCCCGCGGCCCGCGCCAGGGCCTGTTCCGTCTCGCCGCCGAACGAGGTGATCACGATGATGGTGGGCAGCGTCCCGAGGCTGCTGTCCCGCTTGATCCGGCGGGTCGCCTCGATGCCGTCCATGCCGGGCATCTGCCAATCCATCAGGATCAGCCGGTAGGGGTCAGACCCATCGCTCCGCCTGACCGCCTCCATGGCCTCGTGGGCCGAGCCGGCGCTGTCCACCCGCAGGGGCAGCGGGGCCAGCAGTTTCGCCAGCGCCGCGCGGCTGGTGGTGCTGTCATCGACCACGAGGACGTGCGCTCCGTGCAGGGCTTCGGGGAGCCCCGGGTGCGCCTGTTCCCCCGGTTCCACCCCGAACCAGGCGCTGAACCTGAACACGCTCCCCGCACCGGGCTCGCTCTCCACCCCGATCCCGCCTCCCATGATCTCCACCAGGCGCTTGCAGATGGAGAGCCCCAGCCCCGTGCCGCCGTACCTGCGCGTGGTGGAGCCGTCAGCCTGGGAAAAGGCCTGGAAAAGCCGCGAGCACTGCTCACGCGTCAGGCCGATACCCGTGTCGCGCACCGAGAAGAGCAGCTCGACCCGGTCACCCTCCCGCTCGCCGCACGCAACGCCCAGTTCCACCTCACCCTGTTCCGTGAACTTGACCGCATTGCCCACCAGGTTCGTGAGCACCTGGCCGACCCGCAGAGGATCGCCCCTCAGCAGGACCGGGAGATCGGGGGAGCAGTCGAGGAGGAATTCGAGCCGCTTGTCCATGACCCGCTGCTGGATCAGGTTCGTGACGTTGGCGAGCACATCGTCCAGGCGGAACGGGATCGATTCCATCTCCAGCATGCCGGCCTCGACCTTGGAGAAATCCAGGATGTCGTTGATGATGCCGAGCAGCGACACGCCGGCATTGCTGATCTTGTGGATGTAGTCGTGCTGCCGGGGGGTGAGGTCGCTCTTCAGGGCCAGGGTGGAAAAGCCGATGATGGCGTTCAGGGGGGTGCGGATCTCGTGGCTCATGTTGGCGAGGAATTGGGATTTCGCCCTGTTGGCGCTGTCGGCGGCCTCCTTGGCCGCCTGCAACTCCTCGGCCGCACGCTTGCGCTCGGTGATGTCGACAAACGACACCACGGCGCCGACCACCACGCCATCGCGTTTCTGGGAATGGGACCAGAATTCGGCGGGGAAGCTGCTCCCGTCGGCCCGCCAGAGCACCTCTCCGTCCACGTGCACGTCCTTGCCGTCCCTGAATGTCGCGGAAATCGGGCACTCATCGTCAGGATAGGGGGTTCCGCCCGGATGGGTGTGGTGCATCAGCAGATGCATGTTCCTGCCGATCAGATCCTGGGGGGCTTCATACCCGAGCATGGCCACGCAGGCTGGATTGCAGAACGTGCAATCGCCATTGGTATCGAGACCGTAGATCGCCTCGGCGGCCGAATCAAGCAGCAGGCGGTACCGCTCCTCGCTTTTGCGCAGCTCCGCCACGGTGGTGCTGATGCGTTCCTCAAGCGTCCGGTTGAGATCTTCCAGGTCCCGCTGTTTTGCGGCCACTTCCGCCTGGGCGGCCTGGCGCTCGGCAATCTCCCCCTCCAGTACGGCCGCCTGCTCCTGAAGCGTCTCCTGGGCCATCTGGCGCTCGGCCACCTCCTCTTCGAGCTGGAGCGTCTGTTCGTGAAGCGTGGCCATGGATTCCCGCAGGCTGGCGACCATGTGCCGGAACGAGTCGGCCAGGTGCCCCACCTCGTCCCGTGAGTCGATCCCGATCACAACCCCGAGATCACCCTCCGCCACCTGCCGTGCCGCGCCGGCCAGCAAACCGAGCGGCCGCGTGATGCTGCGGGTGAACAGGACGGTCAGGACGATGCCGAGCAGGATGCTCCCCATGGTCGCCGTGACGATGAGTGCGGAGGTAAACGTTTTCGTGGCCAGGAGCAGCTTTTGTCCATCCGTGATCGCCAGTTCCTCCCGGCTGATGAACTCCTCGGCGAGACGGTCCACCTCGCGGGTGAAGCCCTCGAAGGGGCCCATGGCCCGAACGGCATCCTGGGTGGAGGCGTAGCGCCCGGCCCTGACCTCCCGGGCGACCCGGGTAAAACCGGTGAAATAGCCGGCAAAGGCCTCCTCGGTCCGTTGGACCAGCGCCTTCTCCTCCGGGGTCCGCATGAGCCCCCTGGTCTCGGCCAGCAGTTGCCGGACTTCATCGCGGCTGTCTACCCATAGCCGCGAGTACCGGTCCATCTCGGGACCGGAGCCGATATGGATGAAAAAATCCTTTTCGAAACGCCGCATCTGATCATTGAGGTGCAGAACCTGGGTGGCGTTCTCCAGCATGCGGCTGTTGATCTCCATCAATTCCAGCGATGTGGCGGAAAAGCTCCGCAGTCCCGTGAAACCGGCGATTCCCAGACCAAGCGTAATGAGAAGGACAAGCCCGAAACCCACCAACAGGCGGGTACCGATCTTCATGTTCGTCATCATGTGATCACCTTCGTGTCCGGACGATTGCCCTCGATCATGCCGCCACCCTCTGATCTCCCGCCTTTTCATCCTCCCTGAGATGCCTGAGCGCCTCCAGAATCACCGACGGCTCAAGCGGCTTTTTGAAGTAAAAGGAGGCATCCAGGGCACGCGCGGCCCGGGTGGTCTCCTCTCCGTCGTGGCCCGTCATGACGATCACCTTGGCCCCCGGCTGGCGTGCGCGGACATAGGTGAGTACCGCAAGGCCGTCCGCGGCATCGCTCCCCGTCAGCCTCAGATCGGTAATGACGGCGAAATAGGGGTAGGTCATGATATGTTCGACCGCCTCGACAAGGGTCTCGCACGCATCGACCACATACCCGCTCCCTTCGATCAGTCGCCGATAGGCGAACAATATCGCCGCTTCGTCATCGACGATCAGTACCCTTGGTTGTTCTGCCGCGTCGCGCCCGGCATTCCCGGACAGGCTGGGCTGTCGCGCATTATTTTCTGTCATGCGAAATCCTCCGGCTGGATGGGTAACCTGTCATGGCATGGTGCCATCAAGGACCATGCCATGACGCAGGGCGGATAATAGCGGCGTTATTTCGCAATGTTGTCCGATTGAGGGTGAGACCGTCCGTCTCAATTTGAGACGGGCGGTCTCACCCATGAGACTGGGTGGCGAGGGATGGGGAAGCGATGTGAGAAGAGGAGATCAGATGCCGATCTGTTTGAGTTTGCGATAGAGCGTGGCCCGGGAGATGCCGAGGAGTTTGGCCGCCCTGTCGGCATCGCCGCCGGTCTGCTGCCATACGGCCGCGATGATCGCCCGCTCCGCCTCGAGTATGGTGGGCGTGGCTGGGGGGGAGGGACCGCGGCGGGGCAGTGCCAGGCCTGCAAAGTGCCCCGGTTTCAGGGAGGCGCCCCGGGCGAGGAGCAGGGCCCGCTCCAGGATGTTTTTCAGTTCGCGGATGTTGCCGGGCCAGGCATACGCCTTGAGCAGCGCCGTGACATCGCCCGGAAGCCCGGTGTCCTGGGAGCCCAGGGAGCGCAGCAGGTTGGCCGCGAGTTGGGGCAGGTCATCCAGGCGCTCCCGCAGGGGGGGGATATGGAGGACCATGAGGTTGATGCGGTAGAGCAGGTCCTGCCGGAACAGCCCGTTGGCCACCAGGCCGTCGATATCCTTGTTGGTGGCGCAGATCAGGCGGAAATTGCTCCTGAGGAGCTTCACGTCGCCCAGCCGCCGGTACGACTTCTCCTCCAGGACCTTCAGGAACTGGGCCTGCACCGCCGGGTCCATGTCGCCGATCTCGTCGAGGAACAGGGTGCCCCGGTCGGCGATATCCAAGAGTCCCTTGCGATCCTGATCGGCCGAGGTAAAGGCGCCCCGGACGTTGCCGAAGATCTCGCGGGCCAGCAGCTCGCCCCGCAGGCCGGAACAGTTCACCTCGACGAATTCGTATTTGGAGCGGGAGCTGTTGCGGTGGATCCACTTGGCAAGCCTCCCCTTGCCGGTGCCGGTCTCTCCCGTGATCAGCACCGTACAGTCGTTCGAGGCGGCGATGCGGGCATGGTCGAGCATTGCGGCCATGCCCGGGTTGTTGCCGAACCCCGCGTCATCATCCCGCGGTTCCAGGCGCTGCCGGGCCACCTGCTGACGTTTCAGGGCGCCGACCTCAAGCGCCTTGCGCAGGAATACGGCCAGGCCGGCGTTGTCGATCGGCTTGGCGAGGAAATTGTCGGCCCCGCGGCGCATGGCCTCCACGGCCAGCGGTATGTCGCCGGAGCCCGTGGTGACGACGATCGGGATGCTGGGGTCGGAGGCGCGGACCGTCTCGATGAAATCGATGCCACTGCCGTCGGGAAGGTTGATATCGAGGATGATGGCGTCGAAACGCTGGGTGGCGATTGCCTCGCGGGCCCCGGCGAGGTCCGACGCCTCGGTGACGGCATAGCCTTCCTGCGAAAAATAGCGGACAAAGCCGAAACGGCCGGCGGCATCATCCTCGACCAACAGGATCCTCGGTCTCATCCCCGCCCCCCTCCGGCAAAGGGTATCCGTACCTCTGCCGTGCAGCCTGGAGGCGGGTCGTTGTTCCGGATGCTCACCTGTCCCCCCATATGCTCGATAAAGTGCCTGACCAGCGCCAACCCCAGGCCGGTCCCCCCCTTGCGGGTGCTGTAGAACGGCTCGAAAACGCGGCTGATCCGATCGGCGGGGATACCGCTTCCCCGGTCGCAGATCCGTATGAGGGCCATGCCCCCCGATGGCGCCTGGGGCACGGGGAGTACCACGTGCAGCACGACCTCGCTCCCCCTGGGGGAGTGCTGGATCGCATTTTCCAGGAGGTTGGATATGACCTGTTGCAGCTTGACGTTATCGGCCGCCACGTACGGGATGCCGGATGGCTCCCCACCCATCAGGGTGAGGCGGTACCCCTGTGCCACGCCGGACAACTCCAGCAGCTTGATGGCGTCCGCGCATACCTCGAGCAACGGCACCGGGTGCAGGCTGGCGGCGGGAATCGGCTTGCCCAGTTCGAGCAGGTCGTTCATCAGGTGGGCAAGGCGGTTGACCTGGGTGCGTATGTGTTGGATGTACGGCTCGTATTCCGGGTTGTCTCCCACCCCCTTTTCCTTGAACAGGGCCTCGGAGATGGAGAGGATGGCGTTCAGGGGGTTTCTGACCTCGTGGGCCAGGCCGCCGGCCAACTGGCCGATGGCCTCGAGCCGCTTCGCCTCGATCAACTCACCTTCGAGCCGCCTCCGTTCGGTGATGTCCTGGGATGTGCCGCGCAGCATCACGGCGGTGCCGTCGCTGCCGCGGATGACCTCTCCGCGGGCCGTGATCCATCGCGTGGCGCCGTCGGGGCGCAGAAGCTCCAGGTCGAGCTGATACGCCTCCCCGGTCCGCAGGGTATGCTCCACCGCGGCATTCAACTTCGCGATGCTCTCAGGGGCAAAGATCCGGTCATGTTCGGGGTAGCCCGGTATGGGCCGGCGTTGGTCAAACCCATGGATGCGGTACATCTCTTCCGACCAGGTAATCGCGCCCGATCCCAGGACATACCGCCAACTGCCGACACCTGCCACGCGCTGGGCCTCCTTGAGTTCCTCCCTGCTCTGCTCCAGGGCACGGTCGGTCTCCTCGCGCCGCCGCTCACGTTCCATGCTTTCCAGGGCAAAGGAGATATCCGCCGCCAACTGGGTAAAGAGGTCGATATACTGCTGGTCAAAATACCGGGGTTCACCGGCATAGACGGTCATGGCGCCTAAAGGCTCTCCGAACCGCTTCAGGACAAAGGCGGCCGATGACTTGAACCCGCAGGCATCGGCCTTGTCGTGCCAGCGGGCGGTCCGCGGGTCGTGCATGAAATCGTTGCATACGATGGCGTGCCCCTCGCGAATGGCGGTGCCGGTGGGGCCGCAGCCGTCCGGCTCATTGAGGCAGGAAATCCTGAGGTCGTCCAGATACTCCGTGCCGGTGCCACTCGCCGCCGCGGGATGCACCAGCCCCGACTCCCTGTCCACCAGGCCGACCCAGGCCATGCGGAACCCGCCATGATCGATGACGATACGGCAGATTTCCCGAAACAGCGTGGGTTGGTCACTGGTGCGGATGATGGCCTGATTCGCCTCGTAGAGCGTTGCGAACAGCCTGTTCAGGCGGCGCAAGTTATCTTCCACCAGAAGACGCTTGGAAATCTCGGCCTGCAAGGCGTTGACCGTTTCGGACAATTCGCCGGTGCGTTCCCCGACCCTCTGCTCCAATTCGTCATGGGCGCGGTGCAGTTCATCGGTCAATCGCTTCCACCCGGTGATATCCTCCTTGACCGCCACGAAATGCGTGATGGCACCTGCCCCGTCAAACACCGGAGCGATGGAGGCCGATTCCCAGTATGCCTCTCCGCTCCGTTTCCGGTTCTGCAACTGGCCGTGCCAGACATTGCCGGCCTTGATGGTGTTCCACAGGTTTTCGTACAGTTCCCTGGGGGTTGTGCCCGATTGCAGGATGCGGGGGTTGCGTCCCATGGCTTCCTCGGGAAGAAAGCCGGTAAGTTGGGTGAATGTGGGGTTGACGTATTCGATGGTGCCCTGGGCATCGGTTATGACCACGGCGCCGGGACTCTGTTCCACGGCAACGGAAAGCTTGCGGATATGCTCGTTTTGGGCCCTGATCCGCCGTGAAGACGTGATCTGGGCGATGGATGCATCGATTATGGAAAAAAGCCTGTCATGACCGATCGGTTTGAGCAGGTACCGGGTCATCCCGATCTCGATGGCCTTGATCAGATAGCGCGTATCGCTGAAGGCGGTCAAGGCGATGATGACCGTATCCGGGTCGATCGACCTGATTACGGCGGACATGCTGATGCCGTCCATGACCGGCATGGTGATGTCGGTGATGACGATCTCCGGCCGATGGCGCCTGAACAACTCCAGCCCGACCCCGCCGTTTTCAGCCACAAGGAGCCGGGCTGCCGAGGGTGCGAGATGCTGGGCCGCCTGCTCGCCGCCCTCGCGGAGACGCCGGAGGAGACGAGATGAACGAGCCGACGACACAGGCGGAGTCGCGCCTGCTGGACGCGTTGCGGGCGTACCGCCCGATGCACG
>DAIERH010000102.1 GCA_027346925.1 Geobacter sp. | reverse complement strand
TCATGACCTTTTGCCGGTTCCGGGGCAGGGTTGGCCTGGATGTGCTGGTCAATCTCCCCCTGACCCTGCCGCCGGTGGTGATCGGCTACCTGCTGCTCCTGTTGCTGGGCACTGGCGGCTGGATCGGGCGGTTGCTGCAACCCCTGGGCATTTCGTTGATCTTTACCTGGAAGGCGGCGGTGATCGCCACCGCGGTGGTGGGTTTCCCCCTGATGGTCAGATCGATCCGCATCGGCATGGAGGCGGTGGACCGGCACCTGATCCAGGCCTCCCGCACCCTGGGCGCCGGGAGGCTCGACTGCATGGTCACCGTGATCCTGCCGCTTTCACTGCGCGGCTTGCTTGCCGGGTCAACGCTCATGTTCGCCCGTGGCCTGGGTGAATTCGGGGCCACCATCATCGTGGCCGGGAACATCCCCGGGGTGACCCAGACCATCCCCCTGGCCATCTACGACTATGCCAGTTCCCCCAGCGGGGACCGCATGGCCCTGGCCCTGTGCCTCGTGTCGGCGGCGCTTTCGGTGCTGGTGCTCCTGTTCCATGAGTATCTGGGCCGGCGCATGGCCACGAGGGACTGACATGGAACTGCGCGTGGCGGTACACAAGAGCTTCGGTGCCTTTTGCCTGGATACGGACTTTACCATCCAGGGTGAGGAGTTCGGCATCTTCGGGCCATCCGGGAGCGGCAAATCCACCCTGGTGGGCCTCATGGCCGGCCTGATGCAACCGGACCGGGGGAGCATCGTCCTGGACGGCACGCCGCTGTTCGACGACCGAAGCGGTGCCAACATCCCCCCGGAACGACGGCGCATCGGGATCGTGTTCCAGCATCCCAACCTGTTTCCGCACCTGGATGTGCGGAAGAACCTGCTCTACGGCCTCAGGCGCTGCGCCCCGGAACATCGCCGCATCGACTTCGACAGCCTGGTCCATGTCCTGCAACTGGAGCACCTGCTGGAGCGGGGCGTCAACAACCTCTCCGGCGGGGAGAAGCAACGTGTGGCCATCGGCCGGGCCGTTCTCTCCAACCCCCGCCTGCTGCTCATGGACGAGCCGCTCTCGGCCCTGGACGACAGCCTCAGGTTCCAGATCATCACCTACCTGAAGTCGGTCTGCAGGGCCTTTTGCATCCCCTACCTGTTCATCTCCCACTCCCTGCTGGAGATGCGGCTCATGGCCGACCAGGTGCTCAGTGTCGCCGACGGCCGCGTGGCGGCCCAGACCACCACCGAGCAACTGGCACGCAGCCGCATGGGGAGCAGCCCGGTGGGCTACATCAATATCCTCCGCCTGGGGGAGATGCGGGAACGGGAGGGGCTGTGCGCCTACCAATGGGATGGCGGGGAACTGCTCCTGTCCCTGGGCAATCGGGACACGACGAACGGCCTCTTCGAGCTATCCTCCAAGGACATCATCCTCTTCAAGCGCCACCCCGAGGCGGTCAGCGCCCGCAATCTGCTGGAATGCATCGTTGTTTCCCTGTTTGAAAGCGGCACCAAGATGGGGGTGGAACTGGCCTGCGCCAATGGCCGCCTGATCGCCGAGATCGTCCCCGACGCGGCCCGTGAACTGGGTATCGAGGCGGGGAGCGTGGTGTATGCCGCAATCAAGGCATCCGCCTTCCGCAGGCTGGCGAGCACCGATACCAATGCGCTTCAAGCTGATGCCTGACCACCCCTAACCCCTCCTGAACCAGGAGGGGGATTTAAAACCACCCCTCCTTGATAAGGAGGGGCCGGGGGGGGTTGATTTCATGCCATATTGATTGCATTTTGGAATGGAAGCTGGGGGGCATCCATAACCTGACGATCCGAGAGCCGATTTTGCTGGCATCACTGGCCGGTTTCTGTAAAAATGCCCCCATGAACGTCGCCCGTTTCCACATGATGAAGGGAATTCCGGAGGCCGTGGCATGAGGGTTCTCTTCATCCACCCCCACGGCAGCAACTGGCTGGGGGGACAGAAGGACATCAGTTCGATCTTCAACCTCATGCCCCCCCTGGTGATGATGAGCATCGCGGCCCTGCTTGAGCAGAACGGCATCCGGGTGGAGATCATCGACTGCTACGCCACTCCCCTTACCCCTGAAGTCCTGGTTGAAAAAATAGCGGCCAACCCACCGGATGCCATCGGGTTTTCCTGCACCACCTCATCATTCCTGGAAGGATACCGCATCGCCCGTTTGCTCAAGGAGAAACGCCCCCAGATCGTGACCATCGTGGGGGGTGCCCATGCCTGCACCGTTGGGCCGCCCCTGCTGGACGCCTACCCGGCCATCGATTACCTGGTGATCGGCGAAGGGGAGCACACCATGCTGGAGTTGGCCCGGGCGGGCTTCAGAAGGGCGGAGCAGATCCCCGGTGTTGCCTGTCGCGACGCAGCGGGCAAGGGCGTGCTCTCGGCCCAGCGCCAGTTGATCGCCGACCTTGACGACCTCCCCTTCCCCGCCTACCAACGGCTGCCCCTGTTCCCCAGGCGCTACAACCTGCCGCTCTTCAGCTACCCCACGGCCCCCAACACCAGCATGATCTCCAGCCGGGGCTGCCCCTACTCCTGCTCCTACTGCGACCGCTCGGTCTTCTCCCTCGGGTTTCGCTTCAACTCGCCCGAGTACATCGTGGAGCACCTGAAGATGCTGAACCGGGACTACGGCATCCGCCACGTCTTTTTCTACGACGACCTGTTCACCTTTGACCGCTCGCGGGTAGCCAGGTTCTGCGAACTGAAGGAGCAGAAAGGGTTGCGGGTAACCTACAACTGCATCGCCCGGCTGGAGCACGTGGATGGGGAACTGCTGGCATTGCTCAAGCGTTCCGGCTGCTGGCAGGTCAATTTCGGCATAGAATCGGGCGATCCCGAGGTGCTCGGGAAGCACCGCAAATTCTACGGCCTGGACAAGGTGGGGAAGAAGCTTCTGATGGTCAGGAAGGCGGGGATGCGGGTCAAGGGGCTCTTCATGGTCGGCCTGCCGGGCGAGGACGAGGCCGCCATCCGCCGCACCATCGACTATGCCCTGTCCCTGCCCCTGGACGAGGTCAACGTCACCAAGTTCACCCCCTTCCCCGGCGCGCCGGTCTACGGGACCATCCGCGAACACGGGGAATTCGACGAAAACTGGGAACTGATGAATTGCATGAACTTCGTCTTCATACCCCGCGGCATGACCAAGGTACAACTGGAGGGGCTGTACGACGAGTTCATCCGCCGCTTTTACCACCGCCCCACGATCCATTGGGGCTACACCAAGATGCTCTGGAAATCGCCCCACAGCATTCTGACGTTCATGCGCCACCTGCCGGAGATACTGGCCTTTGAGAGGAAACAGAAGTGGTGAAAGCGGCAACCCTCCGATCTAAACATGATAAACTCAATCCAACAACCGGATGACCTTTCCGCGATAACGGAGCATTGAGAAACCATGGCTAAAATAGGCAAGGACATGGTGCAACTGATCAAGGCGGCGCTGCTCGTCACCCTTCTGGTCGTGCTCTGCATCCTTGTCTGGCGGGATCTGCCGCCAGAATGGCTGAACCCCCGATGGCTCGAATCCTGGATCAAGGACATGGGGGTTCTGGCGCCCCTGGGCTACATCCTGCTCAGGACCGTTGCGATCGTGCTGACCGTTGTTCCCAACGCCCCCCTGGACGTGGCCGGCGGCGTGCTCTTCGGCCCTTTCTGGGGCACTGTCTACTCGCTGATCGGCTCCGAGACCGGGGCCATTGCCTGCTTCCTCCTGGCCCATGCCCTGGGCAGGGAGGCGATCACCCGGCTCCTGCACCGGGACATCGCCTTCAGCGGCCAGTTTCCCCAACGCCAGCTGGCCTACATTGTCCTGTTTGCCCGGCTTGAACCGGTCTTCTCCTTTGCCCTCGTCAGCTACGGCGCCGGTCTGACCGGGATGTCGCTGCGTGCCTTTGCCCTGAGCACGCTGGTGGGGATGACCCCCGGCACCGTGCTGCTCAATTACTTTGGCAAATCCTTTTTCACCGGTGTCCCCCTGATACAGCAGATAATCCTGGGGCTCGCCATGGTGGCCCTGCTGCTGGCCATACCGGTCTGGATCAGGCGAAACAAACCCCGGTGGTGGGACAACGGCAAGGGAGGGACCGAATCACCGGAAAATGGGGCTGACACATGATAGACAACCCGCACAACGCCACCTGGCAACCGGGCCGGCTCTTCAGCTTCCTGCACGCCGTCGTGCGGGACTTCCGGCGCAACCAGGGCTTTCTGCTGTCAGGCGCCGTTGCCTATTATACCCTGTTGTCGGTGGTGCCCATGTCGATACTCGCTTTAACCGTGCTGTCCCATGTTATCGGCGAGGAGCGCTTGGTGGCTACCATGGCAACCTATCTGGAAATGGTGGTGCCCGGCTACACGGCCACTCTGCTGGAACAGGTGCGGATATTTGTCGAGAACCGCCATGTAATCGGCTCCATCGGCTTTCTCGTCATGCTGTTCTTCAGCTCCATCGCCTTCACCGTCATGGAAAACGCCATCTCGGTGATCTTCTACCACCACGTCAGGCATGAGCGCCGGGGATTCCTGGTCTCCGCCCTGATCCCCTTCGTCTATATCTGCGCCCTTGCCCTGGGCATCATGCTGGTGTCGGTTGTCGTGGGAGCGGTGGAGACCCTTGAAAACCGGCATCTGGTCCTGTTCAACCGGAGCGTGAGCCTTGCCGGCACGGAACGGGTTGCGCTGTATATCCTGGGGATTGCCGGCGAACTGCTGATGCTGACCTCCATCTACCTGGTGATGCCGGTGGTGCGGATCACCTTTCGCCGCGCCCTGACCGGCGGGGTGGCTGCCACGCTGTTGTGGGAGATCGCCCGCCGGATACTGGTCTGGTATTACACCTCCTTTTCCATGGTCAACATCATCTACGGCTCCATAGCCACGGTGGTGGTGACCCTGCTCAGTATCGAGGTGTCGGCCCTGATCCTGCTTCTGGGCGCCCAGGTCATTGCCGAACTGGAGAGCACCGGTCCGGCAGCCGCTGATGAGCCGGCCGGTTTCGAGACATGACCTGGCATTGGCACAAACGTCGCCTTTGCTCCAAAAAACGGATCGGTGAACACTCCCCCATGACAAAGAAAGCCCTGGCAACCCTCGCCCTCATCGCCTTTCTCGTCCCACTCCCCGGCCAGGCAGAGCCAACCGTGTCCTCTGCCGCGTCGGAATGGGCGTTCCTGACCGGCTACGGCATCACCCACCGTTATTTCGGCGCGACCCGCACCCAGGTGCAGACCTGGGACGCCATTGCCCGCTACGGCCATTTCCTCTCCGACGAGGTGGGCAAGGGAAGCTGGTATCAGGGAAGACATGAACTGCTGGTGGAGTTGCCCTATCACATGGCAGTGGATCATGACGCCAAGTCGATGGCGGGAGGGTACCTGCTGGGAAGCTGGAAATTTACCGGGCTGAAGGGGCTGGCGCCCTATGTCTTCGCCGGAGGGGGGATACTTTACGTGGACCTGGGATTGCCCAGCATGGGGTCGAAACTCGATTTCTCCTACCAGGGGGGGACCGGCCTGCAATACTTCATCCGCCCGGACATCGCCTTGGTGTCCGAGTACCGCTACCATCACATCTCCAACGCCGGAACGGCGTCGCCCAATGAACCGCTCAACTCCAGCAAGGTGCTGATCGGGGTGTCGATCTTTCGCTAATTGCCGCTGCCACTCCCCTTGCCCCCATCCTTGAAGGCGTGCCCGATCTCCTTGCCCATCTTCTTCATGGCCTTGCCGGTTTCCTTGCCCGCCTTTTTGAAACCCTCGCCTATGGCCTTACCCGACTTCTTGGCAACCGCGCCCGTAGCCTTGCCCATCTCCTTGAAGCCCTGGCCGACCTCCTTGCCCCCCTCCTTGAACTCATTGGCAAAGCCCGCGGGCACCACAAACAATGATATCAGCACCACCATGAACGCTCGTATGATAAGCATCTTTCCGTACCTCCTTTACTAACAGTGTAGAACGATGTGGGCAAAGGTGTAAAGAGTTTCCCCCATGTCCGGGTTTACGCTTCCCGCCCCTTGAACAGGGAGGCGCGCAACGCCATCACCGCCGGCAGGGTGACCAGGGCAAACAGGGTCGTGAAACCGACCCCCAGGTTGGTGGCCCACCCGATGGACGACATGGCGCCGTAATCGGTAAAGGCCAGGGAACCGAAGCCGACGATGGTGGTCAGGGCGGACAGCAGGACCGACCTGCCGATCTGGACGAACTGGGCCTCCCGCACGGCCGGTACGGCGTCGCATACGCGGAAGCGGATGTACAAACCGAAATCGCTCCCCATGCCAAGGATGGTCACCAGCACCATGGCGTTCATGAAGTTGAGCCGCATATCGGTCAGGGCCATGACCCCCAGCATGCACACCGCCCCTGCCAGGACCGGGAACAGGGAATAGAATACGCCGGTCGGCGTTTCCGGGAAATGGACCAGGAGCAGGAACAGCACCAGGGTCCCGCCGATCAGGAACGCCTGGATAAAGCTCTTTTTCACGGCATCCGTCAGTTGTTCGCTGACCAGATCGACGCTGGTGGCGCGGGCGGCCGGGTCGATCCCGGCCAACTCGGCCAGGAACGCGGACTGGTTGAACTCGGGCCCGCGATAGTGCAGATAGACCAGGGCGTGATACCCCGTGGCATCCTTAACCAGGTGATGGTCCACGACCCCGCGCAGCGGCGAGGCGGCCAGCCTGGCGATGGCCTCTTCCTCCCGCACCGGGGCGGCCTGCCCCAGGCGCCCGACAGCGTCCAGGAACGTTCGAAAAGCCGCCACGCTGAAACCGTCGCGTTCCAGCACCGAGCGGACCGCCTCTTCCGGCGCACCACCGCCAAACCGCGCCCGCAGCAGCCGTGACACACGGGCTTGGTCGGACGGCCCGTTGACGATCCGCCCCAACGACGACCAGGCCGAGATCTGGCCGCCCGCCAGCAGGCGGTCGGCCAGCGCCTCGACGCGGGCCGACCGTGCCAGCACGGAGGCCAGGTCGCGCCCCTCCACGGCCACCAGCATCTGCTTGGGCGACAGGCTCAGGTGCCGTTCTATCCGCTCCTGGGCCAGGAACGCCTCGGAATGCCTGGGTTGCAGGTTCTTCAACTCGCCGTCGAAGCCGATCTGGAACGCTGACCAGCAGAGGCCGGCCGTCAAAATCACCGTACCCGCGGCGATACTGCCCGGCCAACGCATGGCCAGCCGCCAGACGCCCCCTAGTCCGAGTCCGGGAATGGGACGATAGACGATGGGGTAGCGCCGCTCCATGAAAATAAGAAGCGGCGGCAGGAAAAACAGGGAGGCGTACAAGGAAAAGACCACCCCCAGCCCCACCAGCAGGCCCAGCTCCGACAGGGCGCGTACATCCGAGACACCCAGCGCCAGAAACGGCAGGGCCGTGGTGACGGCGGCGGTGAACACCCCGTGGCCGGTATTGAGCAGCGCCAGCCGCAAGGCCTCTTCGGTGGTCTTTCCCGTGGCCCGTTCCGAATGGAATCGGTCATACAGATGGATCGAATAGTCGGTGCCGATACCGGTGATCAGCGCGGTAAAGGCAAAGGAGATGATGTGGATGGACCTGATGAACAGGCCTGCGCTCCCCAGGGCCAGCACCACGCCGCACACCAGGATGAGCGGGATCAGCAGGGTGGGCAATATGCGGCGGTAGGCGGCGTAGAAGATCCCCAGCACCACCAGCAGGGAGGAGACGATGCTGGCGAGCACGTTGGACTTCATGGCCTGCTCGTCCAGGACGGCGCTGATATGGGCACCGGTGCAGGAGATGGCAACGGTCGCCCCCTGGCGCGCCTCGTTGATGGCCACGACCAGCTTGCGGGCAAAGTCCATGTCCTGCACCGGCCGCACCGGCTCGGCGATCATGATCAGCACCCGGCCGTCG
>DAIERH010000101.1:4001-7910 GCA_027346925.1 Geobacter sp. | reverse complement strand
TTCCATGTATTTCGGTTTTCACAAGTCTTTTTCGGTTTTTTTCTTCCTGCGGAGGCGGTTGTTTTTTCGGGTGAATTTTTCAGGGGGCGGGCGATAGCCGCAGTCGGACGGGAGCCAGTGCAGGATCTCGACCAATTCGGGGGTCAGTTTTATGCAGTGTGGATTGATCTCGAAGCGACGCTCGAATATCTTGCACCGGCGGCTCTCCATGTCCAGGTAACGGCACGCGGTGCGGGTGTAGATGATCCTGCCCCTGCTGTCCTCCAGCTTGTCGAGGCAGCAGCGGCCGCACTGCTTGCAAAGGCGGTCCCAGGCTGCATCGTCGTTGGTGGTATCGGTCATGGCTTGAACTTTCCCTCCTGAACCCGTGATGCCTCAACGGCGGAGCGAGCGAAATGCCGGAGTCAATCGCCGCCCATGACTCCCATGCCGGCTCTGTCGGGTGGACAGCGTACAATTGCGACTATGGCCAGAAACGCCCGGGCTGAGGCGGGTTCTGGTTTCTATCAGTCGAAACGGTATCTCCGGTAGGTGTCGATGCTCTCTTCCAGCACGACCTTGAGGAACCCCAGGAACGGCACGACCAGCAGCATGCCGAGCACCCCGAAGAGATGACCGCCCACCAGGATCGCCAGCGCCACCACCATGGGGTGCAGATCCACGTGTTTACCCACGGCAAGCGGCTGGATCACGAAATCATCCACGAGCTTGAGGACCACGAATGCCAGCGCCACATAGGCGCCGCGGACGATGTCCCCCTGTTCCAGGACCACGACGACCAGGGCCGCCGAGGCGCCGGCCAGGGGTCCGACGAACGGAATCAGGTTGGCGATCCCGGAAAAGAGGCCGATAAAGACGAAATAGGGCACATCGAGGGCCCAGAGGACGGCGGTCGCCAGCAGGCCGAAGACCACGGCGTCGATGAACTGCCCGCGCAGGTAGTTGCCGAGCTGGATCTCCATCTTGTACAGGAGGTCCAGGGTGAATTCGAAGTAGCGGTTAGGCACCAGGCTGATGAAATACTTCTTGAATGAGCGGGCGTCCTTCAAGAGGAAGAACATGACGAACGGCGTCATGACCAGGCCGATGAGCAGGGTGGGTGAATCATGGATGATGAAGTTGGGAATCCGGTGAACGAGGGCGAGTTTGAGTTTGCCGAGTTCCTCGGTCAGGTTGACGGCGCCCAGGCCGAAGGATTCGGTAAATCCCCGAATCTGGCTTTCCAGCCTGGCCAGCGCCTGTGAGGCCGGCGTTGTCCCGGCTCCCGCCTGCAGGGCCTTGAACTGGACGATCGCGATGGGGATGACGGTGTACCAGAAGACAACCACGACAAGGGTGATCAGGAGCATGATCAGGGTCGTGGCTGCGGCGCGTGAGAGCCCCCTCTGCTCGAAGAGCGTCACCACCGGATCGAGGATATAGGCCAAAAGCGCCGCAACGATCATGATCTCGGCGACACGCCCCACATAGAGGATGACCAGCAACGCAAAAACAGCGGCAAACAGGGCAAACAGGTGTATCTTATGGCGTGTCTGTCCAGCCAGCATCCGCCCTCACCTTTCTTCGCGGGCAACGGCCTGCTTCAGGGCATCCAGTTCCGCCGACAGGGCCAGGGCCCGCTCGTTTGCCTGGCGGAGCCGCTGGCTGACAAACCGGGAGACCCTGAGCACGATCTTGACGCCGAGCCTGGAATCACGCGCAATCAGCCCGAACAGGTCGGGCTGGAAGAACCCGAACACGCTGCAATCCGTTTTTGCAACCGCGGTGGCCGAGCGGGGCGATTCATCCAGGAGCGCGACCTCACCGAAGAAATCCCCATCCTGCAACTCAAACAGTTCATGGTTTTCCGGTTCGGCGGTGATGGCCACCGTGCCCTGTTGCACGATATACATCCCCATGCCCCGCTCACCCTGCCTGAAGATCACCTCGCCCCGCTGATACTGGCGGCGGTGGAGAATCCGCTCCACGGCGGCAAGTTCGCGCCTGTTCAGGACCTCGAACAGGGGAACGCGCGACAGGAGATCGATGGTGGAGATATCGTCGGACTTGTGATTCGCTTTGTCGCCAAAGAGACGGGCCCACGGTGTGGTCATGGTGGAATATCCTGGGAAAGTCGATTATGGCCGCCGAGCAAAAGCCCAATGGCCATCACGGTAAAGAAGCCAGCCCACTATAGCCCAACAGGCTAAAAAATCAATGTAATTCAAAGAGGCCCGGCGCGGTCAGACCTCGACCCTGAATTCGGCGCCATCAACGGTGTTGCGAACGGTAAGCCTGCCGTTCATGTTCTTTTCTATGATCGTCTTCGACATGAAAAGACCGACGCCGGTTCCCTTCTGCGGCCCCTTGGTGGTAAAGTACGGATCGAAGATCTTGCCGATGATATCCTCGGCAATGCCGCCGGCATTGTCCGCCATGGTCACGACCGATCTGCCCTCTTCCCTGAATATCCTGATCAATACCCGGGGATCGGCAATCCTCCGCTCCAAAAACGCATCCTTTGAGTTCATCAGGATGTTGATGAGCACCTGGGAGTATTCGTTCCGGTAGCCATGGATGATCGGGGTATCGAGGGCGTCCACGTCGATCCGGATCTGCCGGTCATCGAGGTTCATGTCAACCAGTGACAAGGTCTTTCCCAGCGCCTCGTTGACCGCGAAGCTTTCCTTTTCCTTGTTCGGGCTGAAGAAGTTTCTGAAATCATCGATGGTTTGCGACATGTGATTGATGACCCTCATGGCCTCTGCGGTGCTTTCGGCAAGGAATTCCTTGTCGAATTTGCCCATATCGTGGAACAACTGCACCCGCTGGATGGTGAGCCCCAGCACGTTCAACGGCTGGCGCCACTGATGGGCGATATTGCCGATCATCTCGCCCATGGCCGCCTGGCGGCTCTGCTGCATCATGATGCGGTCCTTCTGGCGGTTTTTCCTCTCCAACTCCTTGCGTTCGGAGATATCGAACATGGTCGATCTGCTCATGAGATAGCAGCCCTCGTCGTCGCGTATGGCGGTTGCGCTCAGCAGAACCGGCAGGATCGAGCCGTCCTTGCGGACCAGCTCCTGCTCGATATCCGTAACCTGACCATTCTTCTTGAGCAACGGGAAGGTCTCCTCGAAGGTCTGCCGGCCGGCCGGCGTCAACAGGTCGGTAAACTTCATTTTTCCGATAACCTCGTCCCGCGCATATCCCAGCCACCTGAGCTCCGTATCGTTGATACGGGCAAACATACCTTCCCTGTCCAGCGAGTGATAGCCGCAGGGTGCATTGTCATAAAGATCGCTCAGTTCCTCGCTCGATTGTGAAAGCTGCCGTTCGGTGCGCTCCCGTTCGGCAATCTCCTTCTGCAGCAGTTTGATCATGTTGGCAAGTTCGGCGGTGCGCTCCGCCACACGCCGTTCCAGTTGTTCGTTTATCAGTTGCAGTTGGTCCCGGGTCCGGACCAGTTCGGTGTTCTTGCGGATGGCGGCTTCGTAGGTGGACAGCAACAGATCCAGTATCTGACGGCGGTCGGCTGTTATGACATATTCCTGTCCCTCGAGGGTGATCTTCATCTCCCGGACCGCCTCGGGCTCCCGCGGCTGACGGCGGTTGACGAGCAGATGCCCGATGCGGGAAAGGAGATACCCTTCGTCGTACGGCTTGGTGATGAAGTTGTCCGCCCCGCACTCCAGCCCCCGCATGACATCCCGGAGATCGGTGAGCGAAGTGAGCAGCATGACCGGGGCGGCCTGGAGACCATCCAGCGCCTTGATGCTGCGGCACAGTTCGTAGCCGTCCATCTCCGGCATGAGGATATCGCTGATGACCAGGTCCGGCCTCTTCCCCTTGATCATGGCCAGAGCCTCTTCGCCGTTGCCGGCCACCGAAACCCGGTAGCGGTTCTTTTCAAGGATGTAGCGCAATTGT
>DAIERH010000101.1:0-3905 GCA_027346925.1 Geobacter sp. | reverse complement strand
TCGCCGTCATTCCCCGCCGCCATGCACCCGCTATCCGCCATCGTCATGTCTCCCATGGTTCCAAGCTTCATAAATGTCCTGATATCAATCACCGAAACGATCCGGCCGCGCACGTTGATGATTCCCGCCACAAAGGCCGGCGTACAGGGGATGGGGGTAAAGGGGATTTCCCCTGCCGGAGAGTAAGCGTTTCCAGTGCAACGTGGGCCAGCACAAAATTATGATCCAGATACAGCGCCTGCCTCAGGGAAGCGATCGCCAGCGGTTCCGCGCCCTGTTCCTGGAAGATCGTGGCGCGCAAATAATACAACCCCGCATTGAGCTTGTCGATAGCAATCGCCTTTTCCGCCCACTCAAGGGCCGGGACGATCCTGCCCTGATTGGCCAGGGCCTGCGCCAGCAGGACAGCGGCCTTGCCGAATAACGGCCGCACACCTGACGCCGCTTGCGGACACTCCAGAAACCTGGAAAGCAGATCCGCCGCCTCCCCATAGCACCCCTGGCGGTAGAGCGTCAGGGCATCTTCATAGGGGCCGGGAGCGGCGGCGACGACGGAGCCCAAACCTGTTCCGCCAGGTGCGCACCCCCCCGGCGCCGCGCCTAGCGCACCCGGAATCGCCATACCGTGCGGTGTTGTCTTCCTGCTTCCCTTTTGATACACACACCCGCCGGGGAACATGACCGTCTCGAAACAGGTGGAGAACACGGGCGATGCCTCGCAGGGGCTGACGATCAGCCAGCCCTTGTCCAGCAGCGAGCGGTGGAAGCCGCTGATGACCTGTTGTTGACGCCCCGGTTCAAAGTACATGAGGACGTTGCGGCAAAGGATGATATCCATGGCATTGGTGTTGCTGGAGAGCGATGGGTAGCTGTCGTCCGCCAGGTTGAGGATGGCGAAGGACACCATTTTTCTGATGGTGTGGGGCAGTTCGAACAATCCGTTGGCGCCTCTGGTGAAGTAGCTCTGCCTGAGCCAGTCCGGCACGCCGCGGAACGACCATTCGCGGTACAGGCCGTGACTGGCCTTGGATAGGGCGCGGGTGTTGATGTCGGTCGCCAGGATAGTGATCTGCCAGTCACGAATATCAGGGAGCAGCCGTGTGAGCAGGATGGCTATGGAATAGGGCTCTTCGCCGGTGGAGCACCCCGCGCTCCATATCCTCAAGCGTTGGTCCTTGCCCCGGCGTGAGGCGATCAGACCGGGCAAGATATGGTTTTCGAGGAATTCGAAGCTGTTCGGCTCCCGGAAAAAATAGGTTTCACCGATGGTGAGATGACTGGCGAGAATCTCCTCCTGGCCCGCGCTGAGCCGACCGGAGACGAGTTGCTCGATGCATTCGTCACCGCTCTGGAATCCCATTTCGGGAGCGGCATGGACGACGATCCGCTCAAGATCGCGCCAGCGCTTTTTGGGAAAGTGCAGGCCGAGCCAATCGGTGACGAACCGGTTGAGCCGGGAGAGTTGCTGGTCGGAAATCTGGCGGGGCATGGATTGTCCTCAAGCGCTGCCAAAGAGCGCCGTTGCCAGCATCTGCTCCTCTTCCAGGGAGAGGAATGCATCCTGATCGTGGATGAAGACCATCCCGTCGCCGAGTCTTGCCACGCCCTCCACATACTCCAGACGCTGAAGGATCGTGGCCGGCTTGATCAGTTCATCTTCGGACAGGGCAACGGCATCGATGACCGCATCGGCAACAAGCGCCACCCTACGTCTGGTGGTGCGGGCCATGGTCAACTGGTCGGCGAGGCCCGGCGCACGCTCGGGAAGGCGGAAGCGCTTGCGGATGTTCAAGACCGGCACGACCTCGCCGTGGACGTCGATCACTCCGAGCACTATCTCCGGCGCCTCGGGAAGGGGGGCGATCTCGACCATGCGGACCGCTCTCTCCACCGATGAGAGCCGTAGCGCGTACCGTTGTTCATCAAGACCAAAAACGATGGGGTTCAGAGGGTCGGACACGGTGTTTCACCTCCTGGGGCGAAAAACCCGCCGGGGGGGCGGCTGGTCTGGGCATACGGGACGTTGGATTCTAATCAATAAATCCCGCAATTGCAAAGCAGAAAATAGCGCTGTGCCGTGGCAGGGTTGCGGACGAAACCATAGCGGGAAACCTGTTTTTTCTCCCCCAATCCGACAATGGGAATACAATGGAGACGAGGAGGTGAAGGATATGGTCGTCACCTTTTTGCACTTGATCGCATTCGTGTTGTTCGTCTTCTGGATGGCGGTGATGTACAGCATCATCACCCACGGCAGTGAAAGGCACCATCGGGACGAGAAGGAAGACAGGCATCAGCGGCCGTTTCACCATGCCTGAGGTCGTCGGATGGGAAAAGAATGATTGGATGGCAACAGGGCCGGAGACGGTAATCATGGTTAAGGTAAATTTCAATACAAGCCTATACTTAAATAACAAATAGATGTGGGATGAGGAAGCGCTTCCGCTCCCACGACTAATTAAGTGCCTCCTTCATTATCGTGTGTAGAGATTGTATCGACAGTTTCATCGGAAGCACGATATAAAATAAGAAGCCGGGTATTCCAGAGGATAAACCCGGCATTGCTAGTGAACGGGCATACAAACGGCTTACGGAAGTTGAGAAAATCTGGTAGACGCCTGAAAGAACCTTCCCGTATGCTGCCCTGAACATCGACGACGGCATGGTCCAGGTCCAAGAAAGAGCGCCGTTTCCCCAAGTCGTCAGTTGAAGAAGTACCGCACACCGAAGGTCATGGTGAAACTGTCGGGATCAAAATCCCCAATTTTGCCGGAACCCGGCCTATTGATGTCGGCATTGGGGGCGAGTACCCCTTTGAGTTCAGAGGTTAGGGCAAAGTTCCTCATCACAAAGTAATCCACGCCCGCCTTCGCGTTTACACCGACCACGGTGTCAACATTCAGGCCGTTATTCGCCCCGTTGATGAGGATATCGAGCCCGCCGCCGACATAGGGAACCAAGTGTCTGACCGGGATGTTGAGGAAACGGTACTGCACCCCCATGGAGATATCGGTGGTATCGAAATCAGCGAGACCGTCGGTACCGAAGCCGGAATGGGTTATGTCGAATTCCGCGGCTATACGGTCAGTAACACCATAGATAAAACCGCCGCCCCCAACGAACCCCACATCCGTATGCCCTCTCCCGATCAGGACGCCGGTGCTGACCGCTTCGCTGTCGGCCGGCACAATGAAACCTATCCGGCCCGAAACCCCCAGCCGGCCATTGATGCTGTCATCCGCCATAGCGGAGCCAGCCCCCAGGGACACTATCGCGGCCATGCAAAACACGATTAGTTTTTCTGACATGTCTTGCCCCCCTTCTTTATCTGTTTAGTTACGTTTAAAACTATATGCCAGTTTGTCCCGTTTGCAACTTGTTGGTGCCGTTGAAGGGGAATCACCCCAGAACAGGGTAGCGGGCTTGGTCCGACGATGCGTCAGATTATTCAGCGCCAGCCATCTGACGCAGCCGCGTAATGTCCCGCAACGGTGGCGCCCCGAACAGGCGGTTGTATTCGCGGCTGAACTGGGAAGGGCTTTCATAGCCGACCTGAAACGCTGCGTTTGCGGCATCCATGCGTTCCGCCAGCATCAGACGCCTGGCTTCCTGCAAGCGGAGCTGTTTCTGGTACTGCAACGGGCTCAGAGCGGTCATGGAACGGAAGTGATGATGGAACGTTGAAGTACTCATGCTGGCCTGTGCCGCGAGGTCGTCGATGCGAAGAGGCTTCGAGAAGTTCCCCTTCAACCAATCGATCGCCCGCGCGATCTGCCGGCCCTGGCTTTCGGCCGACGCTATCTGGCGCAGCTTCGCACCCTGGTCGCCGACCAGCAACCGGTAGAAGATTTCCCGCTTGATGATGGGCGTAAGGATCGGGATGTCTTTCGGATCGTCCAGCAGGT
>DAIERH010000100.1 GCA_027346925.1 Geobacter sp. | reverse complement strand
CTGGCCCACATTCTTGCCGAACTCCTGATACGCGAGTTTCCGGGCAAATGGGTCGCCAGGTTCCTGCTCATGCTTCCCTGGACCACCCCTATTGCCTTGGGGGCCATCGGTTTCCTCTGGTTCATGGATTCCGTCTTCAGCCCGTTCGATTGGTTTCTGAGGAAGGTAGGCCTGTTTGGGAAACCGGGCGATCTCCTGGGTCCCATGAGCAACCTCTACTGGCTTGCCAGGCCGGGACTGGCCATGGCTGCGGTCATCCTGGTGCACGTCTGGCGCCTGCTTCCCCTTCGACGGTCATACTGATCGCGGGGATAAACTCCATTCCCCGCGAGGTGGTCGAGGCGGCCCAGATAGATGGCGCAGGCTATTTCCGGCGGCTCTTCCACATCACCCTGCCCCTGCTGTTCCCGGTGATCGGGGTGACGGTGCTTTTTGCCGTATTCTTCACCTTCACCGACATGACCGTGGTATGGATACTCACCAAGGGGGGTCCTCCGCCCAATGCCACACAGGTCCTGGCAAGCCTGGCCTTCCTGAAAACCATCCAGGGGGGCGATCTGGCCCAGGGGGTGGCGGTGGCGCTGTTCTTTTTTCCGGTGCTGGCCGGCGTTGCCGCCATCGTTCTCAGGCTGGTGAAGAAGGCGGTGGTGACATGAGCGCCCCTCACATGCTGAAGAGGCTGTTTTCGAAAAGCGCTTTCTACGGCGGGTTGACCTGTTTCATCCTGTTTTCCGCCACCCCTTTTTACATCATGCTGATCACCATGTTCAAAAGGAACCATGACCTGCTCAATCCCGACAACAACCCCTTTATCTTCAACGAATCACCGACCCTCGAACATCTGAGGCTGCTGTTCACCCAGACCGAGTATCCGGTATTCCTCCTCAACACCCTGCTGGTAGGCCTCGCGGTGGTCGCGATTACCGTCATCCTTGCTCTCCCCGCCGCCTTCAGCCTTGCCAGGGTGGCCGGCAACTGGGGAGAGAGCCTGGGGGTCGGCATATTTCTCACCTATCTCGTCCCCCCCACCCTGCTTTTCATCCCGTTGTCACGGATCGTCGCCGATCTCGGGCTGCAGGACTCCCTCTGGTCCCTGATCCTGGTCTATCCGACCTTTACCGTCCCCTTCTGCACCTGGCTGTTGATGAGCTTTTTCAAGGCCATCCCCAAGGACATCGAGGAGCAGGCCCTGATCGATGGCTGTAGCCGGCTCGGTGCCTTTTTCCGGGTACTTCTCCCCCTCTCCGTGCCGGGAATAATCACGATTGTGGTCTTTGCCTTCACCTTGGTGGTCAACGAGTATATCTACGCCCTGGCCTTTATCCAGGAATCGGGTAAGAAGACCATCGGCATCGGATTGACGACCGAACTGATACGGGGGGATGTCTTCTACTGGGGAGCATTGATGGGGGGGGCGCTGGTGGCGAGTATTCCGGTGGCCCTGTTGTACACCGTCTTCCTCGATCGGATCATTTCCGGTCTGGCCATGAACACGACGAAGCGGTAAGAGAGGGTCAGATAACGCGGCATCCCTGGTTAATTTGGTGCCTTTCGGAATAATATCTTATAGTACGCCGTATTTTGGAACCACGCCCCTTGCTCATTTGCGGCCGGGCATGCCGTAACCCATCGAAACCCTGTTGTGTGAATGGCCGATTGGTGCTATTCACTCCTTGCAGTTCATTTCGCACGACACCAAGGGTTTAACCATGCCAACCATCCTTGCTGTTGACGATGACGCGCTCTCCCTCAGCCTGTTGGAGTTGCACCTGCGCGAGGCAGGCTTCACCCCCCTGACCGCCTCCAGTGGCGCGGAAGCGCTTGCCATCCTTGAGCATCACCAGGTTGACCTGATCATATCAGACCTGATCATGCCGGGCATGGACGGCTTTGAACTCCTCAGGCAGGTGCGGGAACGGTATGCGGGTATTCCGACTATCGTCATCACTGCCCATGGTAGCGTCGAGAGCGCCGTAGAGGCCATGCGTCGGGGGGCTTACGATTTTCTGAAAAAGCCCTCCAACCCTGAACAACTGCAAATCACCATCCGGCGAGCCCTCGACTATCTGCATGTCATCCGTGAAAATGAACAGATCAAGGGACTCCTGAAGGAACGTTTCACGTTCCAGAGTATCGTCACCCTGAACCCGGTCATGAGGCAACTGCTGGAACGTGCCGCCAAGGTCGCTTCCGCACGTCAAACCACGATAGCCATTTACGGCGAGAGCGGTTCCGGCAAAGAGGTACTGGCCCGGGCCATCCACTATGCCGGCAACGGGCTTCCAGCCGCTTTTATCGCGGTCAACTGCGCGGCAGTTCCCGACCACCTCCTGGAGAGCGAACTGTTTGGACATGTCCGGGGCGCCTTTACCGGTGCCGACCATGATCGGGAGGGGAAATTCAGCCTGGCCCACGGGGGAACCATCCTCCTCGACGAGATCGGCGACATGCCGCTCCCGCTCCAGGGCAAGCTGCTGCGCGTCCTCCAGGAACGCGTCTTCGAAAAGATCGGCAGCAATGCCCACTTTTCGGCCGATTGCAGAGTAATTGTGACCACCAACCGCAATCTGACCAACATGGTCAGCGAAGGCCGTTTCCGGGAAGACCTCTACCACCGGGTCAATGTCTTTCCCCTGTCCATTCCCCCCCTCCGGGAACGCAAGGACGATATACCTTTGCTTTGCGAGCACGTACTCAATCAATTACGGCAACATCTGGGAAAGCAACTCCCAGGAATCTCCCGGCAGGCAATGGAGGTCATGCTCGACTACCACTGGCCCGGCAATGTCCGGGAACTGCGCAATTGCCTGGAGCGGGCTGCCATTCTCACCGATGGCGAACTGATCCGCCCCCACCACCTGGGAATCGGCACGGCGCCCTCTTCCGCTACCGCTCCCCATTCGGACATGATCCCTGATGCCGTTACCTATACACTCACCGTACCCGCCGACAAGCTCTCGCTAACAACCCTAACCGACCGGATCCTGGCAATCACGCTGGAACGGTGCGGTGGCAACAAATCAAAGGCTGCCCAATTGCTCAGGATCGCCCGCAAGGCGTTTTACCGTACCTGATCCCACCGCTTTCTACCGGAATACTTCCTTCTGTATCCGCTGGGCACATATTGTTCCCACAAGACACATCTATCACAACCTGTATAAGCTCAACATATTGAAATTATTAGGTTCAAGTTGTTGGCACTCAAACTGCTGTATAATAAGTAGCAACTGATTCAAATGTTCCCGGACGGGACAGGAAGGAAATACTTGGAGCAGTTCACTGTTTATACATTCCTACTGAAAGGAGGGGTAGTGCATGTCAATTCCATTGTTGGATGGAACCATACAGCTTGGCGAACAATTGTTCGATGAACAAAATAAAGAGTTGATCATAAACTTCAACAATCTCTCCAAAGCCTGTCAGGAAGGGGAGTGCAGCGATGTGGTCTTTGCATTGCTCAAGTATCTGAACAAATATGTGAGTGAGCATCTGCCGTATGAAGAAGCCTTGATGGAACTGTTCAACTACCCGGAACAGCACGACCATCGCGAACAACACACTAGATTCAAAAATGATATAGAGAATTACACGGAGATGCTTGCCCATTACGAGCCGCTCGAAGAGCTTGTAATCAAAATCTACCGAACGTTTTTTCAGTGGATTATCAACCATGTGCGCAAGCTTGACAAAGATATGATCGAATATATCAAGCCTCACTTCGCTGCAAAAACATAAATTCCCCGCTCCCGTGCTCTTGCCTGTTATCCGTAAGCCATCGGGTATGAGCTTTCGCATTGCAACCTTGAGATTTAGCTGACCCCTGTTTAACTCTGGATTGGCGTATCTTCTTGATCTGTCCCTTTACGGGATAGTCGTCCCCAAACAGGACAGTCCTTTGTGACCAAAACCTACCATAAATTTTATAACATACAGAATTTGAGCATTATTTTTTTTGGCCTGTATCCTGCGAGATAAGAGAAGCGGGAGCCGCAGCCTGTCCGAATTACGGACGCCGTCAACCCATAACAGCTACTCTCAATTGATGCGAGGTGACATGGAAGCTATGAAAGATTACAGCAACGCAACCCTGGTGAAGATTGAAGCGGAGGCCTACGAAAAGCAGCAGCGCCATTTCACGAAGTGGCTGAACAGACTGGTCAGCGATGTTGCCAATGAGATGGGAGTCACTTTGACCAAGATCCAATATATCGATGGTCGCCGATTGGGCTGTCGCGACGCGCACCTTTTAAAGCTCGGAGCAGATGGAAATCTTGTTTCAACTATAATACATGAAGGAGAACTCGGCATGGAGGAGGGTTCGGACCGCACTGAACGGGCCAAGTGCAAAATTCGCGGATTACTGACAAAGTTGCGGCAGCAAGCTGATTCTCAATAAGCACCGATGGTTGTTTCTATTAAACCATAGCAATATTTCTTGTTCGGCTTTATGATGTCTCACTAAGCTCGGTCACCTCAACAAGCAACACGGCATGATCGATCATAGCGGAGATGCCATGTACTGCTATCACAACGCACTAAGAAATTCGCCCGGAAAACATACTCATAAGATCCATACCTATGCGTACATCATAGCAGCCGCGTGGACTGTCGTAATCATCTGCTCTTTTTCATGGTACTACTATCAACATACCAACGAGGTCCTCTCCATCGGCCGGGCCGAGGCGGAAGCCGCATTTGGAAGGGATGTGCTCTATCGCCGCTGGAGTACATGGCACGGAGGAGTTTATGTCCCCGTGACCCCGGAGACCCCTCCCAACCCCTATCTTGCCCATGTGCCCGAACGGGACATCACCACCCCGTCAGGTAAGGCCCTCACCCTCATCAATCCCGCCTATATGACCCGCCAAGTATATGAAATGGCGAACCGCGAAGAACGGCTTGGACGCGGCCATATTACCAGCCTGAAGACATTGCGTCCGGAAAACCGGCCCGACCCCTGGGAAGAAAAGGCATTGCGATCCTTTGAGACCGGCGTGCGGGAGGTCCTTGAGGTACAGATACTGGAAGGCAAGGCGTACATGCGCCTGATACGCCCGATTTTTACGGAAAAGGGCTGCCTGAAATGCCACGGCATCCAAGGGTATCGCGAGGGTGATATCCGTGGCGGCATCAGCGTCTCCGTCCCTATTTCGGCAATCAAGGATGTCACCCGCAAACAGATAATCGGGGGCGCGGTTACCCATGGATTCCTCTGGGTACTCGGATTGGGAGCACTGGGGGTGGGGGCACGCAAACTTTCCACCAGTGCCGTGGCATTGCTGGAGAGTGAGCAGCGCTACCGTGAGTTGACGGACAATCTCCACCTGCAGACGGCCCAACTCGAAGAGGAGATCGCCGAACGGCAGGTGGCAAAAGAAGCCCTCCAGGAACAGGCAGCGATGCTCGAGGAGGAGATCACCGAACGCCGGGTGGCCCAGGACGAGAACGAAAGGCTTCAATCCCAACTGCTCCAGGCGCAGAAGATGGAGTCAATCGGGCGTTTGGCTGGCGGCGTTGCGCATGACTTCAACAACATGCTAACGGTCATCCTGGGTTATACCGAAATGTCCAAGCGTTTGCTGCCAGAAGGGCACCGCGTACGGGATAATTTGCGGGAGATCATGAAGGCCGCGGAACGATCGAGGGATATTACTCGCCAACTGTTGGCTTTTTCCCGAAAAGAGGTCATTTCGCCCAAACCGGTCGATCTGAATCGGGTCATATTGGATACGGAGAAAAGTATCGCCAGGCTCATCGGCGAGGATATCATCCTGCGTTTTCATCCCGGGATCGGCCTATGGCTGATCAAGATAGACCCCTCGCAGATTGATCAGATCTTTGTCAATCTGGCCGTCAATGCCCGTGACGCCATGCCGAATGGGGGTAATCTGACCATTGAGACAGACAATACCCGCATAGACAAGGCCTTTTGCAGCGGATACCTGGATATTCAGCCCGGTGAGTATGTACAATTGACGATCAGTGACAGCGGCATCGGAATGGACAGGGAAACCCAGAGCCATATCTTTGAACCGTTTTTCACGACAAAGGAACTTGGCAAGGGCACCGGGCTTGGTCTGGCAACGGTGTATGGGATCGTCACCCAGAACAATGGATTCATCAACGTCTATAGCGAGCCTGGGCATGGGACGACGTTCAAGGTCTATTTCCCTCGCCTGCTTGAAGTACATGCCATGGAGATGACGAGCGCGCAGCCCTCTTTTGCCGGCTCGGGAACTGTCCTGCTCGTCGAGGATGACGAGACGGTGCGGCGCATGACCATTCAGATGCTCGAAACGATGGGGTACCGGGTACTGCAGGCAGACACACCGCAAAAAGCCATCGACTTGTGTGAACAGATGGGCGCCTCCATCGACATCATACTGACCGATGTCATCATGCCCGGCATGAACGGCAAGCAAATGTACGAGAAGATAGCGTCCATACGGCCTGGCATCAGGGTGTTGTTCATGTCGGGGTACTCATCGGACGTTATCGTTCAACGCGGCGTGATCGAGGAAGGGATGCACTTTATCCAAAAACCCTTTGACATGAACTCATTAAACCATAAAATAGGAGAAACCTTGCGCTCGTAGAACTCGCATCGCATGACAGCTGTTGTACTATCACTTTTAAGAGATATCACCAGAGTGAACTTATCGTTACCCTTCATCCCCGGTTTGCTCTTCCTGGCGGGCCTTATCGCCGGCCTGGTGGATTCCATCGCCGGTGGCGGCGGGTTGATCACCATACCGGTATTGCTCGGCATCGGCATGCCCCCTCAGGCCGCGCTCGGCACCAACAAACTCCAGGCCAGTTTCGGCTCCGGCAGCGCCATGTTGACCTTTGTCCGTTCCGGTACCGTCAGGCTGCATGACTGTGCGGAAGCGATCCTTTTTACTGCCATTGGCGCCGGATTGGGCACCTATACCGTTCAGCTGCTCGCACCTGCCATCCTCCGCCTGGTTATCCCCTGGCTGTTGGTCGCCATCGTGATCTATACTCTGTTGTCGCCCCGGCTCGGATATGAGGACATCCACCCCCGCATGAAACGTCGGCCTTTTTTTCTGCTGGCAGGCCTGGGACTGGGATTCTACGATGGCTTTTTCGGTCCGGGCACAGGATCATTCTGGGTGATGGCCCTGATGCTTGGCCTTGGTTTCAATATGACGCGCGCCACTGCTCACACCAAAGTGTTGAATTTCACCAGTAACTTCGCCGCGCTGCTAATGTTTATGGCCAGCGGAGCCGTTCATTGGAGGGAAGGCCTCGTGATGGGGGGCGGCCAATTCATCGGTGCCCGCATCGGCGCCCACATGGTGGTGACAAGGGGAACACGCTTCATCAGGCCGGTCTTCATTACCATGGTTCTGGCGGTCACTGTCCGGCTGATCTGGCAGAACTGCCGTTGATCTCAATCGCCAAAAAAGGAGCAGGGACAGCGTGGAATTCCTGTTACACAAAGCCAAGCCAACAGAACCTGCGCAGTCTCGACAATGATTTTGCAACCTGATAAGGAGCTACCATGACCGGAGAAGCCACTTCGATGATACCGAGCAAAGAGGAACTAGCCCTTTCGATTGACGAAGCAGAATGGGGTTGGTTGCGGGCTCACTTGGAGCGGGGCGGTATCATTCTTGTGGATGACAGCCTCGACCTGGCCGATGCCGCCTTGAAGGTGGCGGGAGACGACGCCGATATCATTGAGCAATGGGTTGTAAGTGGCAGACTGGGGAAACCCACGGCGTCCCAGATTCATGCCTGGGATACGGATCGGCATAAGAAGTTCGCGATGCTGATAGTCAGTCCTTTCGTGCTCATCCAGGAGAAAACGCCCACCTTCCACTGAAAGTGGTTCCCAATACTAAACACTTATGAGCAAAAGACAGGGCGGCTCCATAACGGGGCCGCCCTTTGACGTTCTTGCGATGTGACGCACTCAAGCT